>CAMDMN010000245.1 GCA_945901965.1 Legionella genomosp. 1
AATGCTTCTTTTAATGTTTTATTATTAATTTTTTGAGCAACCTCTTTACTCCAAAAGGCGTATTCATTCTGCTCTAATCCACAATCAATGGTGTAAACATCGGGTTTATCCTTTAAAAAAAATAACATACGCGCTTCAAGCCAACTAGAAGTAAGGATAGTTTTTGGTAAATCAGGGTGTTCGGCATTAAATCGTTGTATCAAACGATAATATATTAATTTATCAGTAGTTTTAAAGATAGGAAACGCATTGTTAGCAACGATACCTAAACTCACAATCAAATAAGCCCCGATTACTAAATGGGTAAATATTTGATAACGCATAGTTTGGTAACAATAACCGCCTAAAAGCGCACTGGAAATAAGATAAGTGCTCAACCACTTGTCTCTTATCGCATCTTGAGTCGCCACCAACAAATAAAAACAAATAAAGGTAGTAGAAACCACGAGACATAAACGTACGATATCAGCCCTTTGATCATCGACTTTGCCTATTTTTTTTATCCAACACAGCAAAGACGGGATCAACATAAAATTTAAGGATGGAAGGAAAACGAAAGCAAATGATTTTATGAGACTAACGAAAGGATTGATATTTTTTTTCAATTGATGAGTTGTCAATTGATATAAAAAAGATTGCCAATCATGTTGCTGATTCCAAATAATAACTGGACTAAATAACGCAAACGCAAGCAACATAGCCAAATATAAATGTACTGATTTAAATAAATATCGATATTTGGTGGTTAATAAAAAGACAACCAAAGCAAGAACCAATACTGCGCCAGAATACTTTGAGAGCATCATTAAACCAATACTTACTCCCAAAAAATACAAGTATTTCATTTGATTAGATATTATATATTTTGCTGCAAAATAAAGGGTTAACGCCCAAAATATGGTTAATGGCGTATCGTAAGTCGTTTGATTGATTAGATCGAGGGTTACCAATGGCGAGAATAACCACAAGAGCAAAGCTATACCACTCGCTTCTTTAGATAAAAATAAGTTTGCGGTTTTATAAATGATTAAACTCGTTATTGCTGATGAGACAACGCCGACCAAGCTTAAAGCAAAAAGCGTATCACCAAATAATAACGTCGAAGCTTTGATAAAATACGCAATCAGTGGCGAGCCATCGTAATACCCAAAATCCAGATGTCGACTCCACTCCCAATAATCATAGGTAACATAAGATAGAAGATTATAGAAAGAAACTAAAAGCAAGAAAGCGAAATAAAATAAGATCGTTATAATATGTTGAATTTTCATAAAGAATGACCAATAAAATATGTTGACGTCAGACGCGTTGCCTCACCAATAAGTTTTAGGCTCATTATAGAAAGAATAATACCAGTCAATAAGAAGAAACTCAACAAACAGCGTGTAGGGCAAGAACATCTAAATTTAAAACAGCCGCAGAAATAACACCAACTTCAGAAAACATGATTGATTTTAACTCACCATATGTGTATAATTAGAACTAATATTTCATATTTTGATCTCTTGTATATGATTTACTGATTCACTTATGGGTATATGGTATGAAATTTGCAGACTATCTCCAGCTCGTTAATACACCGATAGAAATAAAGATTATATGTTAGAACCAGAAAACAGAATCACTTGTGCTTGAATTATTTTGCAAATGAACCAACATTATTTTGCAAATAGCTGTGGATATCTTTGTGGTAAAATTACACAAATTAACATGGTGAACCAGAATTATTTTGCAAATGGATTTTTGCAAAAATGTACAAGGTTGTCTATTTTGATAACTTTCAAACAAATCCAATGGAAAATTGTTTGTGCTAAACCCAATCAAAAATGAATGATATGTGTGTCGTATGACTTTAATAAAACCATTATTTTGATGGAAATATCACTTTTTTGCTATTGACTTTTATTGAATGAATTAAGCAAAAATAAACAATCGTTTATTTTGTATGGTATCTGCCATTTGCAAAATAATTCGAGTTCAAAAGCAATTCCATTGGCAATTTAATTCTGTTTCATCAAAATCCATTTGCATTTTATTGTTGGTTCATTTGCAAAATAATTCAAGCACAGCCCAATCTGTTTTCAAGTCCTAACAGTTAGCTGAGACAATTCGTAATGATTTTGGTTTTGGTTATTCTAAGTCACATGTTTTTAGAGCTAAAATTTATACCAATCATGAACATTTACAATTATTAAAACAAAATTTAACCGCTTTAGAAAATAATAGTAAATGGAAAAATATTCAGGAACTAACCTCAAAAAGATTAGGAAGTATCTCACCAGATGATAGAGAAGGTTTGCTGTTTTATGCTTGCATGCTAGGTAAGCTGAAAGAAGTTAACGCTATATTAAACTTTGGGTTAAATCAGGCCCATGACCAAAAAATGTCTGCGCTGTATATTGCGGCATGCAATGGTCATGCAGCCGTTATTGAGGCTATCTTAACAAAAAGAAGTGTGTTGCCTTCAGACGCCTTAAAAGGATATTCGCCACTTAAGGTCGCTGAAATAAAAGGTCATGTAGCCGTTGTGGAAGCTCTCAAAAAAATAAGGGTGGAGCCTCGATCAAAACCAGCCAATGTATTTTTGCCATTTCATTGCATGACAAATAATAATAACGAAGATCTAACTCCCATCCACTCCAATATCATGCCCTCACCTGAAGAGAAGGCAATTTCAGCAATAATTACTAGACTTAAATCTAAAGGATATAGTTTTTTTAGTGTAAAAGGGAGCGATAAAGCCAAAGAGATCATAGCGGCATTTAGTAAAATCCCATTAGAAGATCATAAAAATATCTTAACTGGAAAATCTTATGAAATTATTGAGCTTCATAAAGCACTAGCCTCACATCGCAATTATTTTCGACGATGGATCCAAGGAGAAGTTAAAATCAATAACACAACTGGAATAATAAACTCATGTGGAGCTGCTGATTCATATAAAAATTTGCGTGCTGAAATTGAAAAAGCCAATAAACCACTAAATCCACAATTATAAATGATGATTAATTAATTTTATTTACTAGAACCTATTTCAATTTATGTTTTTTTAAGCAAGTGTAACAATCGTAGCCATTAAGAAGCACAGCTGATTACGGGGAGTTAGTCCACACTTATGAAACCCGTAATCCGCTATGCTTCTTACGGGCTACGATTACTAATCTATTGTTCAAACAAGACCCGAGAACAAAATAGCACCAACTTGCAAAACTCATAAACTTGACGTATTATTAATATACAAACATTATGCAAGGATGCCATTATGAAAAATATAATTTTAGCTGTATTCGTTTTAATTTCTTCGTTAACTCTTGCCAGTTGTGCCTGTGATGGTGGCTGTGGGACTACCTATGCGGCTCCCGATTACTCAAGCTCTAGTTGCTGCGGTTCATCTGAAAGCTGCTGTGGATCTGGTAACTGGTAAAATAGAGCTTTAACAATAAAAATTGTATAAACTACTTTAATATCAGGGTAGGATTACATAAGTTTAAAAGCATTACAAATAGAATGTAGGGTGGGCAAAACGCAGTGTGCCCACCAAGAAGTGGCACAGAATATTAAGCTAAATATTTTGGTGGGCACACTGCCTTTTGCCCACCCTACATTCAAATTGATGCAATAAATTTACATTAGTACGTTTTAAACTTATACGAGTTTGCCCAGACTTTAGTACCTTGCCGACATATTTGC
>CAMDMN010000246.1 GCA_945901965.1 Legionella genomosp. 1
TTAAGCCTATAAAGCGACGAAAAAGCAGATCACGTACTAGTTGTTTTTCTAAAGCCGGATCAGTTAAAGCATACCAACTTTGCAATAATAGCGCTTTAAAAATCATTAAAGGTGGCCAGTCTTTTTCTCCGCGAGGACTGGAATGTAGCCCAGCAAGTAAACTTTCAATTCTTGACCAGTCAATAAGCTCATGAACATCGCCTAACTCTTTTAAAGCTTCATGTTCAATCAGTATCGCATCAACTAATGTCGTTTGTTGTAAGTTTTTCCACGCCATTTTAATTACCAAGTTCAGATGATTTTCTATGCTTCATTATCTCATTTTTATGTTATTTTGACTGGGTTCGTGCAAAGGTCTCTATCCATGTACTTATAATTCTTTTATAGTGATTTTCATTGTTGCAGGACCAGACACCATTCCAATATTAGATGACGACATAATGGTAACCACTCCACTAAGAGCTGTTACTGCATTAATTTTTGTATTTTCTGAAAGTGGCATATGTCCTCCACCATTTAAAGCCATCTTCATTATTAGTTCTTTATTATTTTCATCTAGCGTGGTCAATGAGATATCCATACTATATGAAAGAATTGCAAGAGGTTCTCTATCTTTTACAATATGATCAAACTTGATTGCTAGATTTCCTTCCTTTTTGCCAGGTATTGTTGCGCCTATAATTAAAGACACATCCTGATCTTTGAACGTTATTACTGTTCCTAACGGTACTTTTTCATGAGGGTATCCAGTAAATGGTTCAATAAAACCCTCAATTCTCATTGCTTTCTTTTGCTTTTCAGTAGCACCATGAAGCTCATCAAAACTCCATTGACCTTCTTGTGTCTGATGTGCTTCTAATTCACCATGAATTGTAGTTACTACAGGGTCTTTTTCTCCTGAAATATTGCATGATACCGTTGATATATCTGAAACTGCATTTCTTTTTGCCACAGATGATTCACCATTGCTATCACGTCCTAATATGGTAATGATGTATTCTTTGTGAATTTTAGAAGAACAATCAATAGATTTGTCAGTTGATGCAAAACTCCATTCCATATCAGTAAGCTGTGAAATTGGCTGATTTAACGGAATGATAGGATGTAAATTGTATGTATTAGATTTCGGCCCAATAATTTCACCATTCAATATCATTGGTACTACAAAAAGCACAAGATTACATAATAAAAGAAAGGCTCCAGTGATTGCTGCATAACGCTTCGGTATGTTATCTGTAACTAATTGTGCTCCTAATTTTCCACCAAGAGATAAGAAGATAAAGAATACTCCCGCTAAGGCTAAAACGCCTGGCAAAGAAGTTTGCGATAATTGCATAAGAATATCTAATGTCATTTATAACGCCTTTTTTTTATAAAAATAATACGCCATCTTATATAAAAAACAATAAGTACAAATACCTATAAAGATCCGTAGTAAAGCTCTTAAAGCTGGCTCGACCATTGCCAGCAAGCTTTTTAGCAAAAAATACTAATTCTTTTTTATTACGTGAAATTCGATACAATTGAACTGCACTGATATTATGGATAATATGGCTATGGAACAACCTATCTCTGTGTTTTAAAAAAACTTGACCATTACAAACATTACGGTGATGCCAGAATTATCCTTAACCAGATTTGAATAACCTGTAATGTTTTTCAAAAGCAGATTTCAATATTTTTGGAAGAAAAATATCCATTGTCATTGTATTTCATTTCAGCAAACACCTTGCTATGAGTGTGTTAGGGTATGACTTGACGTAATACTTTCTACTAAAAAGATATGCTGATAAAAATATGAGTAAGTTAAGTGAGTTAGAAAAAGAATTGGCTGAACTGTTTAATTCGAGCTTAGATGCTGAGAAATTGTTGTATTTAGGGATACAAATTGGTAGAGAATTAGAAAGAGATTCTATTGCTGAATACGTCTCGCAATATTTTGAAGATAGAAAAAACTCTTTTGCCCTCCAATCAGAAAAACAAAAAATTGTTGTTAACATTAATTCACTTTTTCTAAGTGTTATTAGAGGCGCAGTAACAGAAGAAATTAATAAAAATTATGGATGGTATGTCAGTAAACGCGATTTATTGGGCAGAGATGTTGAAGGTTTTGATGAGGAAATAGTAAAGAAATATCATATTAATTATCGCTACGCAGAAAAAAAAGATTATAGCGACGAATACAATTTATATTTTCATGCTGTTGGTAAACTAAAAGAAGTTTTTGAAGAATACGATTTAGCCGTACAGCTGGAATGTCGATTTAGTAACGATAAAGGTAAAGAGCTAATAATAGTCTCTAAATCTACTGACATAAATGTACATAAAGCTTTTACAAATTTAAATTCAATATATTCTGATTGGGAATTATATCAATTAGAAGGATTTTATAATGCTATTTCAAAGTTCTATTTGTTAATATAAAGTAGTTAATAAGCTCTATGTCGAATGGTTTAGATATGAATTGTGCCAGTAAATAGTTAAGACTTTCGCTTGTAGCAACATATTGCATAGATGGTAACAATTAGCGAATAAACCGCAATGGTAGTCGCAAAATCTTCGTATTCATTAGGAATGACTGATTTACTTAGTATGAACTTATAAATACTGCCATAACTTTCATCATTGGCAAACGAAAGAGATGTTTGCAGAAAATATAATAGAGATACAAGCAAAACTTTAATTTTCATCATGACCATTATTCTCATAAAATGATTACACTTGTGGATTATAATAGCGATTCAATATTAAATAGCCAGCTTTATTTTCGTTAGATCATTTGTGGCAATTCTTATTGTTCTTTTAGTGAGTCATAGTGAGCGTTAGTCTTGTTCTAAAATATATTGAATTGATCTTGCTCGGAACTATCGGACACTTGGTTAAGAGAGTAATCTTTAAACCGACGGCTGCTTTAGTTTGTGATGCCTTGATAATGGCATTGTGGCGTTATCACATGCCAAAAGGTGTCATTGTGCATTCAGACAGAGAGGTAGCCAATATTGTTCTGCTGCCTATCAAAAGCTTTTTACGCAACATCAATTGATTGGTAGCATGAGTAAAAAAGGTGACTGCTACGATAATGCCGCCATGAATCGCTTCGACTTTAAAGCTATGATTCTAACTTTCCATGGGGAACGATTTTTGTCACGTTCAGATGCTAAATATCAAGTATTCGATTATATTGAAGTGTATTACAATCGCAAACAGCTGCATTCCAAATTGGGCTATATTAGTCCAGAAACTTTTGAAGCTAAAAAAGTCGCTTAACTATGTGTCCGAGAAATACGGGCAAGATCAATCGCTAAATAACACTTATTTGATGCAGTAAATTTGTCTTTAACCTTAGTCTCTAATTAATTGGAATTAAAAATGAATCAAAAAATGCACATCTATTCCCTCTTAAAATTTACAAGCCTAGCTATGTTCATTTCTACTTGCAGTTGCTCTTCTAGACCATTGGAAATAGATTCATCTGAGGTGAAAAATTTTTCAAATTATGAATTATGTGGCATTTTGGAAAAAGGTCGTTATAGCGAATCTGCTAAAAGTATGGCGCTAAGAGAAATAGAGAAACGAAAATACAATTGTGCTGAAGATTTTGAGGAAATTATTACTGATAACCCTAAAGGGATAAAGATGGGTAATTAGATCTTAAATACTCACTC
>CAMDMN010000247.1 GCA_945901965.1 Legionella genomosp. 1
TTGGTTCATATAATAATATTGGTCTTGCAAGCGCCCATGCACTACTGGGAATTGAGGCTATAATATGTGGCAGATTAATGATTAAATATTTGAGTAACTCATGACCAGAATCGCTTGTAGAAAGCCAAGATAATGGTGAGATACTTAAGTGATCTTGTGCCCATGCACGGCCTGGAATTGCTTCTAAAACTTTAGGATATCTGTAAATGAGTTGCTTAAGTACTTCGTGTCCCTCAGGTTGTAGTTTGCATATCTCGAATAAGGTTGAGATATTTTTATATTCGCCAGTTGTTGGTGCCATAATCCACGCTGAAACCGGTATTTTTTCTGCGATTTTTGGGTGATTTACTACTAATTCTTTTATAATCTCAATTCCTTTAGATGTTGTCTCCACCAGACGATGTAACATAGATAGATTATCAGATTTTTTCCCGGAGTTTGATGATTGTTCCCATACCGCTGGAGAGATACATTCGAGCAAATCATCATATTTCCTTTTAGAAACAATCAACTTAAGCACAAAGCTACCAGCCTCGGTAGAAGCAAACCAGTAAAGTAGTGTTTTTTCTGCAGCCTCAGGATTATTTACGCTTAACGCTTCTTTTAAACATGATTTAACATAATTATTATCTATACATTTAGGATTTTCCTGTAAATGTAATTTTAATAGAATAAATTTTTTCAGCGGCGCAAGATTACCTTTAGATTCTTCCCTTTGCATTTCATCCAATGTTAGTATTGGTGATTTTGTTGGAGATTTAGTCGGCCGACTTATTGCTGCTGGAATTTTTTCTTCAATTAGTGGTTTTGGAGTTGTAGCAGATGCCGCAGAACTTTTATTTTCTATCCTATGACGTGCAGCGAATGATTCATACTCATCAGCACTTCTTTTTAACCTATTAAGAAAAATAGCTCGCGCTTTGGCTTCCAGCCCTTCACCAACAAGTATTGCTGCCTGTCGTTCCCATTCTGTTATGTTGATAAAAATAGTAGATTTATCTTTGGTGTCTGGATCATCAATGCCAGCACTTGAGGCCATAGCTGATTCTTTTTTTGGCATAAGAATATCGGCTAAGGATGGAAATACCATCGATAGGCCACCGAGCATCGGCTCTATTGTATGAAAATCACCATCGTGTACGATAACGATTTTGCGTTTTGCACGGGTTATAGCTGTAATTATTGAATTAAAATATGGCAGAAAAGAGGTGTCTGCTTGGCCTTTTTTAGCCAGGTGGCCTACACTGCTTGCAGCAGCGATATCTATATGAGATGATTTTAATTTTTCACAGGCTTTGCGACAATCACCTCCTCTGAAAGGATCCCAAAGTATAACAGTATCATATTCTAGACCTTTAGCTTCAGCTGGGTTAAAGATTAACTCTGTGTCAATTGCTGATTTTGCTTCGGATGCACCTTTTTCAGACCAAGATATAACAGCAAGATTTGCCGCTTGTGCTAGATGACGAAGATGAGATAATTCTTCTATGTTTTTAGAGCTAAGCCATAAGGTTTCGCCTACAACATCCTCCATCTCTCCTGATGATCGCAATTCAATAATTTCACCCTTGTCGGTAGCACCTCCAGTGGCTCCATATTTAAATCCAATCATGGTTTTGGCTACATTGAGTACGTTTTGCGCAGAGCGGTATGTGCCGGATAATTGTCTTATATTTAATGGTTTATGTAGTCGATGAAAGTGCTGCTCTAAGTAGGTAAGACGTGATAGTCCATCAAATAAGATTTGGTGCTCACCAAGCATAAAGACAACTTTTCCTTTTGCCATATTATTAAGCCCTGCAAGTTGCCCATAAGATAGGTCTTGAGCTTCGTCAATGATAGCTAATTTGTGATTCGATTCACGAATAATGGCTAACTCCGGTTCAATCAAATGGTGTTGAGATAAATAACCTATATAGGCTTGATAGCAGTCAAAGATAAACTTACGTCGTTCTTCACTAACTGTAGATTGTCCTTCGCCGAGCCTTATGTATTCATCCTCACCAAAACCACCAGAAATAATTCTAAACTCCTGCCATACATCAGATTTACTTTCCTCAAATGTAGGAGATGCCCTACCTTTGGCTTTGGCACGTTGTTTAATTGCAATTAAATATTCAGCATACCATGCGGCAAATCTGAAACTTTCGGCAAGTTTCCAGTCACCTTCTATCTGCTCTAAAAATAACTCTATAACTGTTTTAAATTGAACATCTACATATGGCGGCAGATGGTCGTTAAGGTTTTCACCCCACATTTTTTGCATGGTGGCGACTAAACGTGGAGAATGGGCAACATAAACAATAGGATAGGCGCTAGCTTTAGCCATATGTTCACGTACATAGTTTGTAAGCATCGAGATGGCAACACAACTTTTACCTGAGCCCGCAGGGCCAGAGATAACTAATGGTAATCGAGTGCGCAATACATGGTCTTGTGTTTCGTTAAATTCAATCATCCGTTGTTGGTAGTGATGCAAGGCAACAGGCTCAGTAAAACCCACTTTTGCTTCTATTCCTTCTATGTGTTTGTGGGGAACAAAATCTTGTGCCGCAATGCCTGTTAATTTAGCTTGTGGTAGTTCTGTAGCTACTGCTAATAAATCTTTAACATGCCTATCTAGGAAAGCATTTAAAATCGCAGGGTTTTTAAGAAATCTAGATTTATGGTAGTCATGGTTTAATACGACATCTAATAAACATATTTTTCCATGATAAGTCGTGAATAAAATACGCTTTTCTTCGTTAATGCGGATACTATATATTGGCGGACGTGAATAGCCGTTGAGTTTTTCTAACGAAAGTGCGGTGTATTCACCTGCTAGTAATTGATTGATTTCAGTTTGGTAGGGTTCAAATTGTTCGTTGTTACCTATGACATCTTGCCAGAAAAAAATTTTAGGCATCACTCACCGCATTGTATTAAAATAGTCTTAGTGTACTTTGTTTGGTCATTGATTGCAAGGTATGAAGGATATGTAAATATGCATATATTTGAGGAGCGTCTTGATTATAAAATGCGTTTCTGGTATAATTTAAAATCACTTTGATGAACTGGATGCTTATTATGCCATTTTTACAAACAAATCTTCAGCGATATAGAAATGATGCCTTAAATACGTTTGAACATTGTTTAACTGATGAAAAATATATTATTACTGCATTCATGACGCGTCAGAGCTTGGGAAAAAATGGTTCAAAATTCCCTACAATTGATACTAGCCCTACTGAACTTAATATTGCTTTAGAAGCCATCGATAAAGATGATCATAGTATATACACATATGATGTAAGATTATGTGAAAATGCTCTTGGTTTACCTCAATCGGTTTATTCCTTAATGAATAAATCAGAAATTTTAAGATACGACTCAGCAATGATGGAATCTTTAGTAAAATTTTACCAAGAGTCTACTGAAATCATACAAAAATTTCCGGACGATGCTGAAGAAATTCTCTTAGAGTGTAATGATATTAAACAATTAATTATAAAAGCCATCTCTGATAAAATATTACAGTTAGAATACATTCGTACTATCCGCGCAATAACTGATGATCCATCCATTCCTTTAGCAATACAAGAGTATTATTTATCTTTGCTCAAACAAAAATTACCAACATCAGTTGATCTTGCCAA
>CAMDMN010000248.1 GCA_945901965.1 Legionella genomosp. 1
ATGTTTTTTCCTGTTGCATTGCTGCAGCGTTACTCTGATTGTCTGTATTACAACCTTCTAAAGTCACAAACACCTCACCATGATCTTCGCGCAACGCCTGTTTAAATCCAGATATTAAATTATCAAGATCTGCTTCTTCTAATCGCTCACTTTCGCCATGAGAATTACCCATACCATAATGGCCACCACTAGCATGACCCATAATAAATAATTTTGGGTCTTTTTCGAATATATTCTCTGGTAAGTCTCCTTTGAGTTCATCCAGACTACTATAAATTTTGGGGTCTTTATCACATTGATCGAAAAAATAGTACTTCAAATCAGAGCCCTCTAAATAGACTCCAATTGGAACAAATTGCTCAAACCGTTGTTTTAGGCGAGGGTTTACCACCACACCTCTTTGATCTTCAGGCACCAGATGATCTGGATCTGGTTTGTATATTAAGATTTCTATTGCAGCATTTTTCATAATTTCAAATCGATAATATTATGTGATGTGTATAATTATAGTGCTCTAATATGCTAAAAGCCAATGTTGCCTTTTTTATTGCCACACAATCGCAAATATTATACAATAGCAACAAATTTTCAACCGACAGGAACCGGTCCCATGCCAGTCCCATTGCTACCACTAGCGCTTCTGACGCAACACCCAGATCTATTTAATTTTTTTAATGAGACTGCTCCTGATAAATTGTTATCCATGGCTCCCGCGATAAAAATAGAATATACTTTTACCACTACAGATGATCGTACCATATGCCTCACAACAGCAAGGTTGGCTATTGCATATGGAAAATCTGAAGCATTAAAACAACTAGATCTCAGCGATGAAGATATGGAAGAGTTGTTTAAAGTTGTACTTTTTAGTTTATCTGGTGAGCGTGATACTGATGAAGTTGTCGTTGTTCCAGAATGCTCTCACAATGTTATCCGATATTTAGTATCTATAGAGGCAATTAAAACAGCTTTTCAAGGGGAGCTTTCTCGTCTATTTAATTTATTCAGCCCCGGAAACAGACCAGAAAAACATATGCAAGATGTATTGCGGGATACCTCGAAAAGCTTTGAGTTATTTACTGAAGTAGTCTTCAAATCTGATGTTTATCATCGACTGGAATGGATGTATTTTATAAAAATTATTCGAGACTCTCATGACAAAGTTAAAATAATAAATTACCTTCATGAGCATGCAGCAATATATTTACCAGCAAGTTATTTTGGTCGAATTTTAAGCTGGAATGATGGTAGTGCCGCCGAGGTATTGGGTCATTATATTTCTCCTAAAGAAACCCTCACCTTAGATTATTCAAGTAAAGTCGAGTTAGCCCCACGCTCCCATTCCGCGCAAGCAGGTTTGAGGAATTTACTTCTTAAATCACCCTCTCTAGCGTTGAAAGCGCCAGTGGTTTTAATATTTAATAAAGAGCAAGTTTCAGATATTTATGACGATTTAGTAGCCGGTAGCCTGAGTTTTCCACGAGGGATTCAAGTTAAGATTGATGGTCATGAGCTAGTTAATGTGTCACCTCCTGCGCCAACAGCAAAAGCTCGGGGTGACCACAGAGAACTTGGAGCTAGTCAAAAATTTTTTGATTCTGCTGGTGCCAGCAGCAATACATTGCATCAGGGTGACAATAAGCCAGGATGCTGTTTGATGTAATAGAGCCCAAATATTGTCAACTACCCCACATAGGTGGATGATAAGTAAATTCGACCTCAACCCCATCTGGATCAAGAATACTAAATGAATGCGTTCCAATACCGAATGTTTTGGGCGCACTCATTACCGTTAATCGCTGCTTAATGGCTTCTTGATATAATTGATCTACTGAATGAATTGAATCCAAGGCAAATCCAATATGATCTAGCCGTTGTACTCCTTCAAGGGGTTTGAAGTCCAATGGTACGAAAACGTACGCTAAGCAATTTATAATGAATTGATCAGGATGCGGGTAACTGATGCAATAACATCATCCCGAGGTGCTGCATTTTTTTTATTTTGTGTGAAATATATTGCAACAACAATGGGTGAACCTTTTGGCGGCCAAATTATTCCAATATCGTTTGTTGTACCATAGCTCCCAGTTCCAGTTTTATCTCCAACAAGCCAATCCTTAGGAACACCAGCACGAATTCTAGCACTTCCAGTTGTATTGCCTTTCAACCATGCTAATAATTGGTCTTGTTGGGTTAGTTCCAAAGCTTTGCCAAATGCTAACTTGTTTAAACTTTCTGTCATAGCTTTAGGAGTAGTTGTGTCACGCAAATCCCCCGGGATGGCTGAATTTAACTCAGGTTCATAGCGATCAAGTCTGAATTTATTATCACCGATGGAGTGGGCAAAAGAGGTAACAGCTTCAGGGCCTCCCAATTTTTTCATTAGCAGGTTCATAGCCGTATTGTCACTTTGTGTTATTGCAGCTTTACATAGCTCGCTAATTACCAGCCCATCAATAATATGATTTTTAGTGATCGGTGCGTAACCTGATAGTTCAACATCTTTTGTCGTATAAGCTATTTTATGTTGTAACAAATGTCTATCTTTTGTACTTTGTTTCAGTATGGCTGAAACAGCCATCATTTTACTTGTACTACACATTGGAAAACGTTCTTTAGCATGATATTGAAGGTGCGTATTGTCTCCTGTATTTATTACGAAAAGCCCAATCCGTCCACCGGAGGAAACCTCAAGGTCAGCTAATTTTTTCTGTATTGCACTAGGTATTATTTGTTGAGCACTGGCAATACATGTGTTAGCAAGAGCCGCCATAATAGCTAGAAATACTGAACACCTGAGAACGTTATTTGTAATCATGCTATTTTACCATCCTGATCCTACCTTTTAAGCTCAGGATCATAGCATGCAATGGCTCCATTGCATACTATGACCCACTTATTAGGGGGCAAAATTACGCTAACCAGCGAGCCGAATGCCATTGACTTCCACACTGACCCTAATTGCAGCACATGATTTTCAGAGCACAATAATTCGCCACAAAAAAAATCACTCCCGAATAACGAGTGTATTTATTCTCACCATTTATAACCGAGCATATTCCCTCTGCTCGATTGCCGCTTTATTTAAAAAATAGGGGCATCAGCTGTAATGAACCCTTCGGCTTGGCTAGTCCACAGTTTATAAAAATGATTTGATGTATCTTGAAGCAATACCTCCAGAGATCCATCTTGCACAATTTTTCCATCAACAAACACCAATATTCTATCCATATCTTTTAAAGTCGATAGTCTGTGTGCTATGACAAGCGTTGTTTTATTAATCATTAACTCATGCAAACTTTCTTTTATATAATCCTCTGTTATTGAATCTAAAGCTGACGTGGCTTCATCTAGTAATAAAATAGGGGCTTGTTTCAGAAAAGCCCTGGCTATTGCTATTCTCTGTTTTTGTCCGCCCGATAATTTTACCCCGCGTTCACCCACTAAGCACTGATATTGCTCTGGTAGCTCTAATATAAACTCGTGACATTTCGCACTTTTTGCCGCTGTAATAACTTCTTCATCTGTAGCCTCAGTTCTTCCAAAACGAATATTGTCCATTATAGTTCGATGAAACAGTTCCGGCTCTTGTGGAATTGTTGCTACTTGTTTTCTTAATGAACGA
>CAMDMN010000249.1 GCA_945901965.1 Legionella genomosp. 1
AATACATGATTTTGAAGGTTTTGGTGAGTATAGACTTAGTGAATATGAAAGCATTGACCATGTAGTCGAACTTGCTAAGTTTATTGCTGAGCATGGTGATCTTGGTGCCTGCCTCCTAGGTGATTATTCCATAGAGGAAGCTGCAAAGATTTTAGAAGAGAACTATCAGGGAGCATACGATAATGAGGTTGACTTTGCCTATTACATTTTCGAAGAATGCTATAGTAATGCGGTGCCGAAAAATTTGGCCTACTATTTCGATTACGTAGCTTTTACGCGTGATTTATTTATGTGTGACTATTTTTCGGTTGAGTCAGACGGAAAGACTCATGTCTTTTCTAATTTTTAAAGCCCCACTAGGGGCTTTTTTAATTATAGCTTTATACTTAATACATCTGTTGGTTCGCAATCTATGCGACTTTCACAAATTGATTTAGCACCCTCTGTCATATATAAGTGGTTTAAACCAGGTTTCAACGTATCTAATAAAATTAAACTAGCTCCCAATTCTTCTTTAGATAATCGTTTAATTTCCACGACCATTTGCCGCCCAGCCCCTAAACCGCGATAAGTTGGATCAACATATATAAACCATATTTCACTGGTTTTTAACTCAGGCCTTCCAGTTCTACTTTGACTAAGAAGGAGGCTATCATCAAATTCCTTGTATCCAATTCTAAATGCACCCACAATAAAATCACCATAAAATGCCAGATGAATCTTATCTGCATTTTCTGCTAGGTACACTTTACGATCAGTAATTGCTTCATCTCGAGTTTTACCTTTATCATGGATATAACCCCATTCATCAGTAAACCAACTGGTTACCAGGCATAAATATTCTGAAAAATGAAGACCATCAGTAAATTCACTTAATTTTTTAAATACCAATTTAGGTTTGGCTGAACTAAATAGAAGCATGGGCATTACTCCAAAAAACTGCACTATTATAACACACTTGGCCAATAACCAAAAATACACGTTAAAAAATTATTGATAAACATAGATTTTATAGAATTTGATGGTGGTACCAAGAGTGGTACCAAAAAACAATTCTCCACAAAGGTTGCAACAGACTTTAATTTATAACTGCTTGATTTTAAAATGTTTTTACTGGTCGGGACGGAAGGATTTGAACCTTCGACCACTAGCACCCCATGCTAGTACGCTACCAGGCTGCGCTACGCCCCGATTAGTTTTGAATAATAGCTTCTATGCTGATAAATGACAAGATTTGCTGTATTTATTATTGCGTATAAAATCATTATTACTCAAAGGCATTAATTCCCGTTATATGCTTCCCCAATACCAAAGTATGCACATTATCAGTACCCTCATAAGTAAATACTGACTCTAAATTAAGCATATGTCTAATCACTTTATACTCTAAACTAATACCATTAGCTCCAAGCAAATTACGGCAAGTTCTTGCGATTTTTAAAGCCTCGCGACAAGCGTTTCCTTTAGCGAGTGAAATCATAACAGGATTATCCCTTTCCTCTTCTTTTAAACGACCAATTCTTAAATTTAATAATTGTGCCTTCACTATTTCGGTATACATCGATGCTAAATCTTTTTGGATTAATTGAAATGAAGCTAGTGGCTTATTAAACTGCTTACGCTCTAATAAATAATCTCGCGCAATATCAAATGAAGCCATAGCAGCGCCCATAGCACCCCAAGCAATCCCATACCTTGCTTGATTTAGGCAAGATAAGGCAGCTCCCAGTCCCTTTTCACTACCAGGAAGTAGATTTTCATCAGGGATAAATACATCATCAAATACTAACTCACCTGTTATTGATGCACGCAATGACATTTTTAATTTTATCTCATTACGCGTAAACCCTTTAAACTCTTTTTCAACGATAAAAGCACGGATCCCATCATCAGTTCTTGCCCAGACAATCGCAAGATCGGCAATAGTTGCATTAGTTATCCACATTTTAGAACCATTTAATCGAAAGCCTCCAGACACTTTTTTAGCAACTGTGTGCATGGATGCAGGATCAGATCCTGAATTTGCCTCAGTCAACCCGAATGATCCAATTAATTGCCCCGCTGCCATCTTTGGCAAGAACCTCATTCGTTGTTCTTCAGTCCCATATCGAAAAATAGGATACATACATAATGAACTTTGCACTGAGACAAAACTTCTAAGACTACTATCACCTCGCTCTAACTCTTGGCAAGCTAAACCATAAGCGACATATGATGCCCCAGCACCACCATATTGTGTTGGTAGAGTTAAGCCTAATAGACCAAGATCAGCTGTTTTTTTGATTAAAGATTTAGGAAAAACTCCTTTTTCAAAAGCATCAGTCATAAGAGGGATCACATTTTCATTAACAAATCGCGAAACAGAATCACGAATCATTCGTTCATCATCATGCAAGAGATCATCTAAAAATAATAAGTCATCCACACTTAATCTCCTTTTTATGCCAATTAGCAATAATCTAAAATCAAGTATAGTAGATTAAATTTTAAATGCACGTCATTCCGAACACAGTGAGGAATCTTAGGAAGTAGTAAAAAGCGCGCCTAAGGAGATCCCTCACTGTGTTCGGGATGACGTGCATCGGTCATTTAAAATTTAATCTACTATATAGTGAAATGACTTTACAAAACTCAAGCTTTAGCTAAAAATAGTCTAATTCTTTCTCAAAAATCATCGAGTATTATATGAAATGGATGGTTTTACCATTAGCTTTAATATTGTCTTCCTGCAGCTTTAATGATGAAGACAAAGTGGCGTATAAAGAAGTTATTACTCCAGTATCAGATCCAAAAATAAATTTCTTTGGTGATAGCAAAAGTATTGATGTTACGACAACTACAATTAAATATATTTAACTTTTAACCAATAATAACGCCGACTTCCAGCGTTTTTACTGCTTGAAGTCGGGTTTCTATGCATGCTTACTAAAAATATTTATTTAATAAAAAACTAAAACTCTTCTAGGTTTGAAGGTTAGCAGTTACAAACTTATCAAAAATAAGCAAATGCCTAAAAAGCTGGCATTTAAAAATTAATCAAACTAACTAAACAGAAATAGAAGTTTAAACAACTTCAACTTCTTCAGCTTGAGGTCCTTTTTGTCCTTGTCCTGCTTTAAATAAAACAGCGGCGCCTTCTTGTAGAGTTTTAAAACCACTACCTTCAATAGCGCTAAAATGGACAAAATAGTCCTTACCGTTACTTTCAATAAAACCAAATCCTTTGCCTTCATTGAACCATTTAACAGTACCACGTACTTTTTCTGACATTGTAACCGCTCCTTTGCGTTTAAATTTTACACTTCAACCTAGAAACCTATTTAACCTTAAAAATTTAGATGATAAGTTCCACAATATATTTTTATACTGCTGAATTAATCATGTCAATAGAAAGTTAATAATTACTAGAAAATTACTCATTTTCTGCTGAAGCTAAATAACCGCAACCTTCATGAGGACACATTATTTGCCTGCCGCTGCGTTTGGTTTCTTTTATGGTAAGAATTGGCCAAGCACATTTTGGACATTGTTTATCTATGGGCTCATTCCAAAGCGCATAATCGCATTTAGGATATCCTGCACAAGAATAAAATATTTTCCCTTTCCGCGATTTGCGTTTAAGAA
>CAMDMN010000250.1 GCA_945901965.1 Legionella genomosp. 1
AATTTGCAATTAAAAATTAGCTAGTTGAAGTTAAAATTTTTTTTTAATAAGCCTTTTAGGTATCTTAGGTATATATATTCAAAGTTCCAAAATAACATCCACTGCAAACTCTAACTCATTATTTTTAGTTTGATTGGAGTAGGTATTAACATTGGATTCTGCCCAGTCATACCGCACCTCAGGACGCAGAGTAAACCAATCTCGAGGCTTCCAATTTACACCTGCAGTTAACTCAAAATAACTGCCAGAACTTCCAATATTGAGTCGTGTACCGTTGTTGTCCCGAAACCACTCCCCCCTTAAACCACCAGAAAATGTATTAGTAAAGTCATAGAACATGTATTGATTTATTCCATACCAATAACCATCTGTATTTAGGGTTGTTGATTGCGCCTGATAACCGAAATCATGCTGGAAGACATAATGCAATTGTTCATTAAAGCTGTGAGAAGCGACTAAACTGTACATGGTTCTATTTTCTGAATTAGTATTTTGCACATCACCACTAATAACCGACCAAGAAACGGAATCAGTGGCCTGATCATTTACCCACGATAAACCGCCTAAAAAATTCATATTAGCAAAATTGAAATTTAAATTATCCCAACCAGAAACTGTGCCGGCACTTAAGGTGAAATTATCATTTAAAGAGTACTCAAATAAAACTCCACTATGGGTAAAAGGTTCACCGTATTGCATGGCGTAAGAATTGGAGTAAAAAAAGTTGCGAGGCGCCATTACAACTTCATGCCCAATAATTGTATAAAAATGTCCAATTTTGGCAGTCACTCCATTCCCAAAAGGCGCAAAAACTTCAAGATAGGCTTGCGGTATTGCAATATTGTATTGCCCAAGGTTGGTGTTATTACCAATCAAATTTTGATCCCAACCATTTGCTTGAGTTAAATTACTATCTGTTCCATACATAGCATCAATTCTACCGCCAAAATCCCAAGAAGCGGACCCTTGATCTATTGATCGTTGTAAAAATACATTCACCTGATTTAGTTGAAATTCCCCAGTACGATCATTAAACGTTATAGGTAAGTTATTATGATTACTAGGATTATCAGTGGAATAGTTACCTCCCATAGATATCCAAGCACCACCATTTATACCGTTCTTCTCGAGAAAATCGACTTGATTAAAGTCTTTACCAGTAATAGCCTCAACCAAATTTTCGCCCTGCGCAGGAAAACATAAAGAAATTAATAAGATTCCTATAAAAAGGGTGCATCTAAAAAACATTTAATATCTTAAATTATATTTGGCAAATGGAATCAGGTGAGATGTATTTTTTGATCGGGGAAATATAAATAAACCATATAATATCTATTCCTTTTATGAAATTATGCTCAGTTATCTAAGTCCTGACTAATTGAATAAGCCTCTTAGGCTTAGTATTATACCTATATAGATAGACTTAAATTCATGATAAAACTAAGAAGAAATATATATGTAGGATGTCCCCCAAAAAATACTCGGCGATATATTTTGGAAGTTAATTGGACATTATTAAAACTTCACCCATAACTCCAGTCTTTGCTAATTCTAATCCAAAAACTCACTTATTATGTTTGCCGAAGCAGTTAATTATGTTAACAACCTTTGCATCAATCTGTTTTAAATAATTAGTTCAATTAGTTACGTATTTTAAAAAAATTAAAGCATTGAATTTTCATAAAAATACTTTACTTTCGATTCGCTACTATATATGATTATTACCGCTCATTTTAAAAATACTAAATTGAGTGGCAATTAATGCTTTGCGATTAATTACTAGGAGAAAATACATGGCTCAATTGTTCAGCACCCATCAAGCTAATCTTCTTGCTGCTTTGTTTTTCTTATTAAGTACCCCGTTAACTTCTTTAGCACAACCTCAAGAAGCACAAAATTTGACTACGCAAAACTGTCAATATCTAAATAGAGTTGAAGGATTCTCAGGCTACGGAAAAAATCATAATTGGGAAGCCCTTGCCAAATATCACGCCCTCAACCGAGCAGAAAAATTGGGAGCAACCCACATAGTTTGGGAAGATTTATACACGAATACTGGTTTTAATGGAACTGCAACGGCTAAAGCCTTCAACTGCAAATCGTAAGCATCAGTGAGTAAAAAAGTTTCGCTGTAAATTGTGAAACCAGAACATCAGAAATTGACTTTACAAACTGCTACCCTAATAAGTAATCTCTAATTTATAAACTAAACACTATCCTCTGAAATATCAATTATATTCAGATTTGCAAATAAACCACGTAAACTTAAAAGATCATAAAGCCAGTTTAGTATTCGCTGATAAGCCTAATCCATTATCGCTGAACACTTGGCAACAGAACACAGCGAAGTGAAGTTTTTTAGTCGCCGATAAACTATGCGAAACACCCCTTGTTGACTGTGAAGCGAGTTAAGCAGGTCGGATCTGGACAGCAGAAGGCATTGGCGGCCACGTAATTCTTTGCTGTTTTTTCGCGTAGGAAACCCGGTAAATTATTTCGCAAAAATAGCGACTCCCCGCTACACTTGCTCCCAATATTTTTGATGCTCCATCATTCCATTCTGCGTATTTCTAAGTTCCACTATTTTTAGTTCATGATTGATAAAGCAAAATGCAAGATGATTTCAATATTTGACTTTAAACTCGATCACTAAACAGGACAATCCGAAGGAGATACTCTACATACAATATCAACCAAAGAATTAGCCTCTATTTTTGAATACAAAAAATTATTAGCTATTTTTTTGATAATTTGATAATTTGATAAGTGTTCAAATAAAACCAGTACCTCAATTATGACATTGATAAATCCAAACATAACGGCAACTGGACGCAGGTTCATCATTTCTTGGTCGATTCTACTTATCTTGTTTTTCGTTGTAATGGGCACATTCAGCCTAATCAAAGTTGATACTTTAAAAAAAACCAGTGCTGCCAGACATACTGCACGAATGAGCGCTACCAGCATTGAGGCAGGCCGTACAAGCCCAGAATTATCGTTGCCCGCAGGTAGTAACCCTAAAAAAGTTCACGTGGGAATTTACCTAGATCATATTGCCTCTATATCTACATCTGATAACACCTGGAGTCCGGTATTTTACCTTTGGTTTAAATGGAATGACGATACTATTAATCCTGGAGAAACCTTCGATATCATCGAGGGTGAAGTAATCTCTAAACAAAAACTAAGTGAATCTCATATCAATGGTGAACACTATACGAAATATCTCCTCAAGGCACAGATCACTAAGTATTTCGACTCTTTACGTTTTCCAGTAGATGATCACATCCTAACAATTGTTATTGAAGATGGTGATTTACCTTGGAAAAGTTTGGAATATATTCCAGACATTGCTAATTCAAATATTAGTTCACGGGTCAAAATGCCAGGATTTATGGTCACTAAACAGAGCCTGATAATGAAACCGCATACCTATAAAACTAACTTTGGTGATCCGCGCCTCACTAAAAACAACCATGCGACTTTTTCTCAGCATCTTTATGGTGTATCAGTTACCCGTGATGGCCTAGGCATTTATTTCAAAATTTTTATTGGCTTATTTGCAGCCGTTTCAATTTCACTATTGGTTTTCTTTATTAAACCAACGGATGTAGAT
>CAMDMN010000251.1 GCA_945901965.1 Legionella genomosp. 1
AACGGTCGTGGCTCTGATTCCACCAGACAACACAGGCCCATAAAGGATAAGCAGATTTGTGGGTAATGATATGGATGCAGAATGAAAACCTTGATTACGCTTCGCTGCATCAAGGCTACGATGATTTATGACTTATGTGAATAATATAAGCGATAGCGTGCCCACCCTACCACTCTAATCCTGACACTGATAATAAACCTCACCATCTTTAATCATCCCCATCTCAGTCCTAGCTTTATCTTCCAATGCTTGCTCACCAGACTTAAGCCCTACAATATCGGCCTCAAGAGCAAGGTTTCTATCAGCTAATTTCTTATTATCCTGCTCTTCATTAGCTAATTTATTTTCCAAATGAAGAAATTGCGTAACCGATCCCTCACCAAACCATAATTTATATTGTAAGGCGATTAACGCCACCAGTAAAAATATAAAAAATGAACGCATAAGCATGCCAAAAAAGAAACGTTAATTAATTGTACTATATAAGAATACCTTAATTCTATCCCTTACTTTAAGCAAAGTATCAAAGCCTATCTAATTTTAAGAATTGAAGTCCCCGCATAAGGAAGTGGCATCATCTCATTGATCCTTAACAATTGATTATATTTTGCCACCCTATCTGTACGACACAAAGACCCTGTTTTAATTTGCCCGCAACCTGAAGCTACGGCAAAATCTGCAATAAATGTATCTTCAGTCTCGCCAGAACGATGCGATAAAATAGAACGATAGCCATTACTACGCGCCAAGGACAAGGCTTTCCTCGTTTCAGTTAACGTACCAATTTGATTTAATTTAATTAAAATAGCATTAGCTGTTTTCTCAGCAATACCACGCGCTAAAAGAAGAGGGTTTGTTACAAATAAATCATCACCAACTAATTGTACCTTGTCACCTAATTGCAATGTTAGCTCTTGCCAACCCTGCCAATCACTTTCATCTAAGCCATCTTCAATACTAAAAATTGGATATTGCTTAACTAAATCAGCATAATAATTAGATAATTCACAACTATTATATTTCTTAGATTCTGAAGCCAAATGATAAAAACCATCTTTATATAATTCTGATGCCGCTACATCAAGAGCAAATATAATATCTTTACCTAACGCAAAACCTGCAGCCTCAACAGCTTCACTTACGATATCTAATGCTTGCTTATTAGATTTTAAATTAGGAGCAAATCCACCCTCATCACCAACTGAAGTTTGCAATTTATGCTTCTTTAAAACACCTTTAAGAACATGAAAAATTTCAACGCCCATTTGCAAAGCTGCTGGAAAATCACTTGCGCCCACAGGAACAATCATAAACTCTTGAATATCAAGATTATTATCAGCGTGTGCTCCACCATTTAAAATATTCATCAATGGAACGGGCATTAACATAGGCTCATCAATATTAAGTGCTTTAAATAAAGGCAATGATGCAGAAATTGCATGAGCCCGAGCCGAAGCAAGAGAGACTGCGAGAATTGCATTAGCCCCTAAGCGCGATTTAGATTCAGTACCATCAAGCTCACAAAGCCTTGCATCAACAAGTTCTTGTTCTGCAACGGAAAAATGATGCAAAGCATGGTTAATTTCACCATTAATATTAGCTACAGCTTGCAAAACTCCCTTACCTGCATATCGATTTAAGTCATTATCTCTTAATTCAGAAGCCTCACGACTACCAGTAGACGCACCAGATGGAACACTGGCTCGACCAACCTCTCCAGTCTCAACGGTAACTTCTGCCTCAACAGTGGGATTCCCACGTGAATCTAAAATTTCACGTCCTTTAATACTGATAATACGCATTTTTATTCCTCAAATTATTATTTTGCTCTTAATTTAAAGCCAATGAATAAAGTAAACACATCAATTACAAATAATCCATGCAAGTATACACAATAGTTCTAAACTTTGAAAAAACCAAAATCATTAGGTACTTTTAATATAAAATTTTAGGTATAATATATTCTAAAATTTACTAAGGCGAGATAAAAATGAGTAGCATTTTTAATATGTTTGGTCCATCACCAATTAAACCTATTGAACAACATATGCATAAAACATACCTCTGCGCCAAAGAACTTTACCCTTTTTTTGAAGCGGTCCTTGAAAATGATTGGAAAACCGCTAATGAAATTAAAAATAAGATTATTGCGATTGAAAAAGAAGCTGACATAATTAAACGTGAGCTTCGCCTGCATTTACCAACCGGGTTATTTCTACCTGTAGCACGCACTGATCTCCTTGAGTTACTTAGCTCTCAAGATAAAATTGCCAACACTGCTGAAGACATAGTCGGCCTTATTATTAGCCGAAAAATGCAAATCCCTAATTCTATATCATCTATGTTCATGACCTTTTTGCAACGTTGTCTTGATGCGGCAAAACTTGCATGCAAAGCAATAAACGAATTAGATGAATTATTAGAAAGTGGATTTCGTGGTTCTGAAGTTAAAATTGTTGAAGATATGATTGTTATGCTAGATGAAATTGAACAAGATAGCGATGATAAACTAGCCGAATTAAGGCATAGTATTTTCGAAATGGAAAAGGAATTACCCGCTATTGAAATTATTTTCCTATATAAGTTGGCTCAATGGATTGGTGATCTCGCTGATCATGCCCAAACTGTAGGCGGTCGACTACAAATTCTAATTGCCAGGTAATAATTACTATGGATCATTCTACTATTTTTGTTGGGTTAGCTATTGTCTTGTGTTTTCTTATGACCTGGGGCGTAGGAGCTAATGATTTAGCCAATGTAATGAGCACAACTATGGGGTCGAAAGCGATTACCCCAAGACAGGCGATGCTTATTGCTCTTATATTTGAATTTGCTGGAGCCTTTTTTGGTGGTAATGGCGTCACTGAAACCATGCGTGATGGCATTATTAATACCACTCAATTAGCACAAGAGCCATTGATTCTAATTGAAGGAATGCTTGGTGTACTTTTAGCCTGCACAATATGGATGAATCTTGCAAGCTACTTCGGCGTTCCAGTATCTATAACCAATGCATTGGTTGGCTCAATGGTTGGATTCGGTTGCGTGGAACTAGGATATGATGCTATTCAGTGGAAGCAAGTTTCCCACATTGCTATTGGCTGGGTTACCTCTCCAATAATATCAGGGATTACCGCTTATGCATTAATTTTTAGCATCCAACAAGTGATTTTTGTCAAAGCTGATCCATTAGAAAAAGCAAAGCAATACATCCCAATTTATCTATTCCTTATTGGCTCTATCTTATCATTTATCACGGTATTTAAAGGACTTAACCACTTCGATATTCAATTAAGTCTAAACCAAAATATAATAGTTACTGTAGCTTCAAGTATTTTCATAACATTTATTGGCATGCTCTTTATCAAAAAGATCCCTGAGAAAGATAATATGAAAAGACGCGAAAAATTCATACAAGTTGAGAAATACTTTGCCGTCCTCATGGCGCTTACTGCTTGTGCGATGGTCTTTGCCCATGGCTCAAATGATGTAGCACTTGCAGTAGGACCACTGAGTATTGTCTATAGCTTAGTAGTTAACACAAATCAACCTATTGCAGCTTTAGACTATCCTGCATGGATAATCTTATTAGGGTGCAC
>CAMDMN010000252.1 GCA_945901965.1 Legionella genomosp. 1
CATAACAAAAGATATAAATCTTATTCTAAAAAGCTTAAAATTAGGTGATATTGCTGCAATTCCTACAGAAACTGTTTATGGTTTAGCTGCAGATGCTTTTTCTGAGACAGCAATAAAAAAAGTTTTTTCAACCAAAAATAGACCCATAGATCACCCATTAATTATGCATATTGCCCCTGAGTGGGATTTAACACAATGGGTTTCTCATATCCCAGATTACGCTTATTCTTTAATGGAATATTTCTGGCCAGGACCACTTACACTAATCTTACCTATTAAACCTGGAGCGATTAGCCCATTAATTACTGGTGGGCAAAGCTCTGTCGCTATTCGCGCCCCAAATCATACTATGACGAAAGAATTATTACTGCAATTTGGTAAACCATTAGTTGCCCCTTCAGCAAATCCATACGGAAAAATAAGCCCAACTACTGCAGAACATGTTAAGCATAGTTTTCCAAATAGTGATTTTTTGATATTAGACGGAGGGCGATGTTCTATAGGACTTGAATCAACCATTGTCAGTGCATTAGAGCCTTTCACATATGAAATTGCTAGAAGTGGACTCATAGATGAGGCACAGATTAAAACTATTACATCACTTAAATCATTTACAGGTACAAATAATCTAAAAGCACCGGGAAAATTATTAACCCATTACCAACCTGAAAAATCATTATATTATTTTGATAATAACGCGAAATTAACCAACTATCTTTTGCCAGGTAAAACCCCACCCTATGTACTGACATTTTCAAAAAATTATCAAGGTCCCTATCTTTCTATTTATGAGTTTCCAAGTAACAGTGAAGAAGCTGCATATGAATTTTATTACCGTCTAAGAATTGCTGATCAATCAAAAGCCGACAATATTTTAATTGAATTGCCCCCTAATTGCCCATCATGGTATACAATACGAGAAAAAATATTAAAGGCTGGCAAACCAATTTAAATTCAAACAAAAGTTATATTATTTTAGGAGTAAGAAGTGAAATTTAAGTTTTCATATAGTTTTTTTATATTTATTTTTCTATCATTATTTTTTTGCAAAGCATTTAGCCAAAATATTTTACCTATTGATTATAAAAAAACACTAACAGAGGTTTATAACCAATCCCATAAAGATATATCTGGCAAAAACGCATCTTATATACCTGAGTTATCAAAAGTAGATCCCAATCTCTTTTCTATCTCCATTGCAACGGTTGATGGCGAGATTTTCTCGGTCGGTGATTCTGACTTTAATTTTTCTCTTCAATCAATATCTAAAGTTTTTGCTTATGCTCTAGCCCTAGAAGATAACAAGCAAAAAATTATTTTTGATAAAATTGGCCTTGATGCAACTGGTAAGAAATTTAACTCAATCACAACTCTTGAAAAGAGATCTTATAACTCACACAATCCTTACGTTAATGTAGGTGCTATACAAACAACAAGCTATATTAAAGGCAAAGATAATAAGGAAAAATGGGAAAGATTCTTTACTCTATTAGAGTTAATGAGTGATAAAAAAATATTTTTAAGTGAAAAAATTTATCAATCTGAAACAGAATCTAATACACGAAATCATGCTATCGCTCATTTATTAAAATCCCATAAAATGCTTAAAGGAGATCCAAAAGATGTTTTAGATCGTTATACAAAAGCATGTTCTATTATGGTAACTACAAAACAATTGGCACTAATGGGAGCAACCATCGCAAATAATGGAATTAATCCTCTTACCAAAAATCAGGTTTTATCACCAAAAGTTACAAGGCATGTTGTATCACAAATGCTTGTTAATGGTCTTTATGAAAAAAGTGGAACCTGGTTTGTAAAAATTGGGGTTCCTGCAAAAAGTGGAGTAAGTGGTGGTATCTTAGCTATTATTCCAAATAAATTGGCAATAGCTGTTTTTTCTTCGCGACTTGATCCTTCTGGCACATCAATTCGTGGTGAAAAAGTTATACAAAAACTATCTAATATATGGGGACTACATTTGTTAGATAGTTAAAAACACAGGGCAGGTGCATCAAAATTTAATTACGGCACAACTACGTCATTATGAACGCAGTGAAGAATCTCCAGCTGTCAGGAGATCCCTCACTGTGTTCGGGATGACGTGGTTGAGTTATTATTGTGCTGAAATTTTTAACGCTCTCGCCCTGTTAAAAAATAGCATAGTAAAAATTAATAATGTAATATAACAGAAAATATCATTTATATTAGTTAAAAAATATGAAAGCTAAAAAGAAGTGCGTTAATCGACATGAATATAATGGTTTTTTAAAAAATGCACTAGCTATAAGAGGATCAGTTACGCCAAAAGTATTTAAAAAAGTTATTGCCATGGTCTTATATTCTTTATTAGTATCATTGACTTACGATTTTATACCTGCAATATCTCTACCTATAGGCCCATTTGAATACGCGGGGTTTATGATGGGCTTAATATTAGTATTTAGAGTCAATGCTGGTTACGATCGCTGGTGGGAAGCAAGGAAAATATGGGGTAATATAGTCAATCAAAGCCGGAACTTAGCAATTATTATCTTAAATTATCCACAGACAAATAATACTGAATGGAAAATCAATCTAACCAATTATATTGCGGCTCTACCATGGCTAATGAAATCTAATTTACGAGGCTCTAAGTCGATTAGCGAAATAAAACACTTAGTTAGCGATTCAGTATTCTCCACATTAGAACAAGCAGAGCATAAACCAGATGTTTTATCCTCTATCATTGCACGCGAGCTTCATTTATCTCGCTCTAGAGAAGAACTAGATTCTTTTTCATTTATGCAAGCTGAGGAAAAACGCGCACATATTATTGACAGTCAGGGTGCTTGTGAACGAATTCTTAAAACACCAATGCCGTTTGTAATGGCAATCAAAACAAGACGATTCATTTTTTTATTTTTACTAGCCCTGCCATTTGCTTTAGTTGATATTTCGGTTTGGATTAGCCCTGTTGTTTCTGGATTGGTAGCATATGCTTTATTTTCATTAGATCAAATAGGAATAGAACTACAAAACCCTTTTTCAGAAGATCGCTTAAGTCATTTACCATTAAATGATATTTGCGCAACTATTGAAAAAAATATTATAGAGCTTCAGAAATTAGCTCATTGACATATGACGTGGTTTAATTAAAGCACACAACCCGTTAAGATACAGATCTTTAACCGGGAGAAAAAAATAATTAATAGCAATAAGCGAGCAAAATGCGACCCCATTATTTGTTTTCTTCTTTGGTAACATTTATTTTGAGGCAACTAGATTAGTGTGCGGAAAATTTAAAATATACTATAATTAGTATTTAAGCATAAGTATAAATTATTCTGAATTTAAATTTTTGGAGTTTATCATGACGAAATTTTATATGCCTTACATCAATTATCATCATAGTGATCTTATGTGGAGTATTAAAGAAGAAGTAGATTCTTTCATTGTCAAACTTCTTGAACATGGTTTTCCTGCTGCAAATTTGAGCTTTTTTCAAGTACAAGACTCTAGAGGTGTTATGATTGATACAGATAATACTAATTTATCTGTGGAAGATAAAATGCTAAGTCAT
>CAMDMN010000253.1 GCA_945901965.1 Legionella genomosp. 1
CTGAACACGGCCCAACCTAGATTTTCATTTTTCCCAAGGGCGTAATAAATCGCTTTCTATATCAAATAGTGCTAGTACCCTTGCAACAGTATCATTGACCAAATCCATAATACTCTCTGGTTTTTGATAAAAAGCTGGTACCGGCGGGAAAATAATACCGCCCATTTCAGTAATAGTTACCATATTTCTTAAATGCACCAAGTGCAATGGCGACTCTCTAGGCATTAACACTAAACGGCGACGCTCCTTAATTACGACATCTGCTGCACGCGTTAATAAATTGCCACCAATACCCTGGGCAATTTCACCTAAACTTTTCATTGAGCAAGGCGCTATAATCATGCCCATAGTTTTATAAGATCCACTAGAAATTGGAGCGGCAATATCGCTACAACGATGATATACATTAGCCAGTGATTTAAGATCCGATAGGCTTAAATCCGTTTCATAAGTACTTGCTAACTGCGCGGATTTTGTAATTATCAAATGAGTTTCTATTGGCATATCTTGCAAGACTTGTAAAAGACGAATGCCATAAATAAGCCCTGAGGCACCGCTTATACCAATAATAAGGCGAGGATTAGACATAATTAATTTGCCAATCTATGAATTTAATAAATTATAACATAACAGCAAAGATATGCAGAAATTGCCGTACATTTGGGTTATAATTTGCCCTTTTACACGCGGTATATAAGCCACTATGACAAATGTTCGAAAAATACTAGTTACATCAGCTCTTCCTTATGCTAATGGCCATCTTCATTTAGGCCATTTGGTCGAGCATATTCAAACCGACATTTGGGTACGTACCCAAAGAATGCTTGGGCATAATTGTATTTCTATCTGTGGTGATGATGCTCATGGTACTCCTATTATGTTAAAAGCGGAGCAATTAGGGATTACGCCAGAAGCATTAACCGCCGAAATGCAACAAAGCCATGAGCAGGATTTTAAAGCTTTTAATATCGCTTATGACTCTTACCACACAACCCATTCACCTGAAAATGAAGCGTTTGCTACTAGTATTTATGCAAAACTTAAAAGCCGTGGCGACATTATTACTAAAACTATAATGCAAGCCTATGATCCACTTAAAAACATGTTCCTCCCTGATAGATATGTAAAAGGAACCTGTCCTAAATGTAACGCTTTAGACCAATACGGTGATAGTTGTGAAGCTTGTGGTGCCACCTATTCAACTACTGACTTATTAGATGCAGTTTCTGCGATTTCAGGGGCGACGCCCATTCAAAAAGAATCAGAACATTATTTTTTTGATTTACCACGCTATGAGAATTTATTAAAAGAATGGACGCGTAAAGGCCATTTGCAAATTGAAGTGGCAAATAAACTTGATGAATGGTTTAGTGCTGGATTAAAACAATGGGATATTTCACGTGATGCGCCTTATTTTGGCTTTAGAATACCTGAAACTACCGATAAATATTTTTATGTTTGGTTAGATGCACCGATTGGTTATATGGCGAGCTTTCAAAAATATTGTAATGAACATAATGTTAATTTTGATGAATTTTGGGATAAAGATTCAACAACGGAGCTTTACCATTTTGTTGGCAAAGATATCGTCTATTTTCATGCGCTATTTTGGCCAGCTATTCTTGCAGGAAGTGATCATAGGCTCCCAACTGCAATTTTTACCCATGGGTTTTTAACCGTTAATGGGCTTAAAATGTCAAAGTCGCGCGGTACTTTTATCGAGGCACGTTCGTACTTAGCTCATCTTAATCCTGAATATTTACGCTATTATTTTGCTGCCAAATTAAATGGCCGTGTTGATGATCTTGATCTTAATTTTGATGATTTTATCAATCGGGTAAATTCTGATTTAGTCGGCAAGATAGTAAATATTGCCAGCCGATGCGCAGGATTTATTAATAAAAGATTTGATAATCAATTAAGCAACGAGCTTTGTGAAAAAGATCTCTACACCAATATATTAAATATTAAAGAAGATTTAATCGACGCGTATATTAAGCTAGATTATGCACGAGCCATTCGCATGATTATGGAAGCCGCTGATAAAATTAATCAATATATTGATGCTGCAAAACCTTGGGTTTTAGCGCGCGACCCTGAAAAATCAGCAGAAGTACAAGATATTTGTACCATGGGTATTAATTTATTTCGCCTGCTTATTACTTACCTAAAACCTGTGCTGCCACAAATGGCAATTGCATCAGAAAACTTTTTAAACTGCGAACCACTTATATGGTCTAGCATTGATAAGCCTTTATTAAATCACAAAATTAATACCTTTACGCCACTTATGATAAGGGTAGAAAAAGAAAAAATAGACGCAATGCTTAGCGATAATAAGGCCTAATAAATTGACTAATGTAAGCGATATAGATGCCCTATTACCTCAAACCCAATGTGGCGAGTGCAGTTACCCTGGATGCTTGCCATATGCAGAAGCAATAGCTGCAGGCATAGCTCCAATTGATCGTTGTCCACCAGGTGGGAAAGATACGGTAAGGGCATTAGCGAATTTATTATCTATTGATCCTACACCATATTTAAACCTAAAGACTCGCGCACCTTCATTAGCTAAAATTCGAGAAGCTGAGTGTATTGGGTGTACAAAATGCATACAGGCATGCCCTGTCGACGCCATTGTTGGAAGTGCCAAATTAATGCATTCTATAATTAATACTGAATGCACTGGCTGTGGTTTATGTGTTGAGCCTTGTCCTGTTGATTGCATTGAAATGATTGCAGAAGATGTTGCCACCTATGATAAAAATATTGCTCGTGCGCACTTTAACGCAAAAAATATTCGTCTTCTACAAGATGAACATAATGCGGAACAAGCTTATAGAGAAAAACGACGTTTATCATCATTATCTAAAGAAGCGCTACAAGAAAAAAAAGCTAAACAAGATTATATTTTAAATGCTATGGCACGAAGCGAAGAAGCTAAAAAAAAGGGGGCTCCTCCAGGTACGTCATCCTGAACGCAGTGAAGGATCTCCAACTTACTGGTTTGTAGCCAAATTAAGGGATCCTTCACTGCGCTCATGATGACGTGCACGAGGGAGTTATAAAAAAGGATAAAAACATGAACAAGCTAATCTGCCACGAGATATTTGAGCGCTTTAAAAAAGCAAATCCACATCCTACAACAGAACTAAACTATAATTCCCCTTTTGAACTATTAATAGCTGTAATCCTCTCTGCTCAAGCAACTGATATATCTGTTAATAAAGCTACCACTAAATTATTTAAAATCGCTAACACTCCAAAAGCTATATTAAATTTAGGCGAGGAAAATTTAAAAAATTATATTAAGACTATTGGATTATTTAATAATAAAGCTGCAAATATCATAATCTGTTGTCATCTATTAATTGAAAAACATCAAGGTAAGGTTCCAAATACCCGAGAAGCACTAGAAGAGCTTGCAGGAGTAGGACGAAAAACCGCAAATGTTATTTTAAACACAGCCTTTGGCGAACCAACTATAGCAGTTGATACTCATATTTTTCGAGTAGCAAAACGTATAGGACTTGCTAAAGGAAAAACCCCGCTCGCTGTGGA
>CAMDMN010000254.1 GCA_945901965.1 Legionella genomosp. 1
CAAAGACGTATTTCTAGGCTAGTGCCATTAGGCCAAGGCCCAACCTACGGTAGTTTATTTGTCTATTTGAGAGTTGAACCTGAAACATTCTTTGATATGATCATCAACCATACCTACGGCCTGCATATAAGCATACATTATGGTCGAGCCAACAAAGCTCATGCCTTTTTTTTTCAGATCTTTAGACAAGGCATCTGATTCTTTTGTTAGTGCTGGAACTTCTTGCATTGATTGAGGTCGGTTTATTTTAGTTTTACCTTGAACAAACTGCCAAACGTAAGCATCAAATGATCCGAATTCTTTTTGGATGTTTATAAAGACTTGCGCATTTTTACGAGTGGAAAAGACTTTTAATCGATTACGAATAATATTAGGATTAGTTAATAAATTTTCTAAATATTCATCACTTAGATTGGCGCAAACTGATGGATTAAATTCTTTAAAAGCTTCACGATAGCCATCTCGCCGCTTCAGAATGGTTTCCCAATTAAGGCCAGCTTGAGCTCCTTCTAAGATGAGCATTTCAAAATGTTTATTATCATCATGTACAGGAACACCCCATTCGGTATCGTGGTAGTGTTCGTAGTGTGGTTTGTTATGACCGACCCAAGGGCAGCGGTTCATGATTTTATTCCTTTAAATTTTTTTGCAAAAAACTTTAAGTGTTATTTTATAACATTAGTGCTTTCTAATAATAAAGCTGTTTTTGCTATTGTACCATTCATCTCTAATGCTTCTTTAAATAACGGATTAGCATTTTTTATTATTAATTTAAATTCATCCAGATCCCATTTTTTATAACTCAATACGGTTTTATAAGCTAGAAAATCTGCTGATGCAGTTTGTATGGTTTCTGCGATATATTTATCTATATATTCTTTATCTTTAAAATCCTCACACATACGTATTATATTAGCTATTAAAGAGTTAAGATTTGTTAAATAGCTTCTAATGAGCATATTTACTTCAAAAGTTGGGGGAAAAAAAATGGCGCCCTCAAGAAAATGTGCCCTTATTTTTGCATCGCAAGTAACTATATTATTATTCCAAAATTTATTAAATCGTTCTTCTAGTTTTGAATTTTTAAAGTTCATTATTTTTTGTATTCCATTTTAAGTTAAATGAGAATTATAATAAATTAAGCTTAAGTTACCATTAAGCGATTCTCATTAAATATCTAGAAAATTTATAGTCTAATCGAACTACTTTAAGAATATCATTACCCACAAGTTAATTTTATCTTGGCAAGTGAACGGAACTCCTAGCCACGACCGTTAGGGAGTGTGGTTCTTAAAATCTCCACACCCTAACGGTCGTGGCTCGGATTCCACCAGACAATGCTGGCCCATAAAGGATCAGCAGGTTTTTAATTTGTTGCGGTAGTTTCTTTTGGTTCAGGCGCTGCAACAGCAGGTTACTTAAGCTTTGATGTTTCTTTTGGAGTTGCTATCATTTGCATAATGCCAAGATCACCTGACATTTTACGTCCAATAAGTAAATCAACATTTAGCTTTTGTGTAAGTTTTTCTTTATCGTTTTGATAAACTACTTGTAATGGTACCGATACTTTCCATTGATTATCTTTTACTGGATTAACTTTTAATTCGCCATCAACTAAACTACTTACTGTTAATCCTTGAGTTTTGAATGATTCGATATTTCCTGATTTTTGTAAAGCATCATTAAAACCTTGCCAACCTTGATCAGTATAACAAGTTTTAAGTTCAATTAATTCAGCATCAATAGATGATGGATTAAACTCAAAAGATTGGACCGCAGCCTTACCAGCCCAGGTAGAGACTAGTGACGTATCAATATTGGTAGTATTAGCAGGTATATGGTATTTACAATTAATTACTATAGGTTGATTTGGAGTTTCTGCTGGTGAAGATAATGTGGTGCTATTTATAGTTGCTGTAGGTGTGGTTGCTGCAGGTGGGCTAGTTTCAGCTGCTGCATTACCGCATAATATTGTAAATAGAGCTGTAGATAATATAGTTTTTTTCATAGAATAAATTCCTTTTGTGTTATAAATTGCCAGTATTATTAGCTTTAATTTGAGAGCATAGATATATCAGTATCTATAACTTTGCCAGTTTGTACGATATATTTCAACAACTTAATATATCAATGATGCCAAGTTTTTATAGGTCTGTTATTATCTACTATTATTTTTTTATAATGGAGCTAAAGTGTTTGTTGTTACTGGCGGCGGGAGTGGTATTGGTAAAGCATTGGCAACGGCATTAGCCGCCCGTGATAAAAAGGTGTTAATAATTGGCCGCCGTGAAGAATTATTAGCAGATGTTGCAGAACTTTCTCCTAAAATTTCTTATTTAACCGCAGATGTTTCAACTAATAAAGGTCGCGACCTAATCTATCTTTATTTAAAATCGTTAAATAAAATATCAGGTCTTATTCACAATGCTGGAGTTATCGAGCCAATTATACCAATAGATAAAATCACTGAAGATTCTTGGCACAATTTAATGTCCACAAATCTTGATGCCCCACTTTTTTTAACATTAAAAATTAAAGATAAATTAGCTGACGCTAGGGTTTTAAATATTAGTTCAGGAGCCGCTCATTTTCCTGTTATTGGTTGGGCGCCTTATTGTGTTTCTAAAGCTGCTTTATCAATGTTAACTCGGTGTTGGCAATTAGAGTGCAAAAATATTGCTTTTGCATCAGTAATGCCAGGTATAATTGATACAGATATGCAGGAAATCATTAGGAGCTCATCATCTATGGATCCTGAAAAAATCGAGTTTTTTAACCAATTATATACAAAAGATAAATTAGTATCTAAAGAAACGGTGGCAAGCTTTTTGTGTTGGTTGTTGTTAGATGTTGCCAAGGATAAATATGTTGCAAAAGAATGGGATATTTATGATAAAACAGATCAGATCGAATGGCTTAAATCACCATTTATGGTTCCAGATTTTGAGTAATTAAATCTAAATGCAAATTCAGTATAGGTTACAGGATGATTAATGACTAGTTATAAGCCTTTTATTTCAGCATCTGAGAACGTTGCAGAGCTAACTATTCGTAGTGTTTTACTTGCTATTTTATTATCAGTTTTACTAGCGATGTCTAATGCTTATCTTGCTTTACGGCTAGGAATATTGACTTCAGCTTCAATACCCGCCGCAATTATTTCTATGGGAATTTTACGTTTATTTAAAAATGCTACAATTCTTGAGAATAATGCGGTGCAAACTGCCGCGTCAGCTGGTGAAGCGGTAGCTGGCGGCATCGTTTATACAATTCCTGCATTAATTATTATTGATTATTGGCATAGTTTTGATTATCTGACCAATTTTTTTATAGCAGCTATTGGTGGGATCCTTGGAGTTTTATTTTCTATTCCCTTGCGTCGTATTTTAGTAAACGAACCTAATTTAAAATTCCCAGAAGGGCGTGCAATAGCTGAAGTTTTAAAATCTTCATCGGAAAAGGTCGGTCTTCGTAATATCGTTATGGGTGGTTTAATTGGTGCTTTGCTTGAGTTATTTCAAGTTGGATTTAAAATTATTGCTAGTAGTTATAGCTAT
>CAMDMN010000255.1 GCA_945901965.1 Legionella genomosp. 1
GCAATCATTTTTTGATGTTGCTCAATTACTTCATCCATAAATTCCTCAACTTTGCCGCATTTAACACATACTAAATGGTCATGATGCTCATCATTAGTTAATTCATAAACAGAATATCCATCTTCAAAATTATGGCGATTAATTAAACCCGCCTCAACAAATTGAGTAAGTACGCGATAAACCGTGGCTAAACCAATATCTTCACCCATATCAAGAAGTACACGATATATATCTTCAGCAGATAAATGATGGTCACTAGATTTCTCAAGAATTTCTAAGATTTTAAGGCGCGGCATAGTTATTTTTAAACCAGCATCTTTTAATTGTCGACTATCACCCACATCCGCTCCTTAAAATTTAAGATAAGACTTCTTCTTTTTCTTATATAATTTGCATGCTATTATGACGAAATTTTCAAGCCTAGGCAAAACATGCAAATTAAAAAATTATACACCATTATAACTATAACTTTTGCTTTATTATTAACTAACTGCGCTTCATATGATTTTTCAAGACGCATAGTAAAGCAAGGTAATTTACTGCAGCAACAAAATATTAGCCGTCTAAAAATAGGCATGAGCAAAGAAGATGCGGCAATATTGATGGGGACAAGCCTCATAAGCCCAACATTTAACGATGATCGCTGGGATTATGCTTACACCTCACGCAAGGGTGCTAACCAATTACAAGTTCGTAATTTAGTATTGTATTTTAAACATGGTGTTTTAGTTAGCATTGAGAAAAAGCCTTAAGATGTTAAATGCTTTAAATTTTGCTTATGGTTCTCCCGAGGCAAGGGGTATTATTAAGGCAAATCCTCTTGATTTTTGTGTTGAGGAGGAATTAGGCTTTGAATTAACAGGAGAGGGAGAGCATTTATTTTTGTTGATTGAAAAGACCTTGCTAAATACTGAGGACATGGTCAAAATTATTTCAAAATCATTCAACCTACCCCAAAAAGCCATCTCATATGCAGGATTAAAAGATAAATATGCAAAAACCACGCAGTGGTTTAGTCTGCACTTGCCAGGGATTGATAACCCTTCTTTAAATGATTTTAATGCTGATAACTATCGAATATTAAAGGCTCAACGCCACAATAAAAAATTAAAAATTGGCGCGCTTAAAGGGAATCATTTCATCATAAGAATCAGTGATTTTGTGTATGATGAAAAAGAATTGATGGGACGAATTGAGCTTGTGCAAGCACATGGCGTACCTAATTATTTTGGGCCGCAGCGATTTGGTCATCAAGGCAATAATTTAGAGCGCGCTAAAGAAGTTTTATTTGAGAATAAAAAAATCAAGAACCGCCATTTGCGTGGCATATATTATTCTGCGGCACGTTCATTTTTATTTAATCAAATTTTGAGTGGCAGAGTGGAAGCTATGAATTGGAATCGTCCTGTGGATGGCGATTTGATGATGCTTGCTGGGACTCACAGTATTTTTGCTATTGATACGGTGGATGCTGAAATCAAGCGAAGAATTGATGAGCATGATATTTTTCCTGCAGCACCGCTTTGGGGCACAGGTAAAGAATTATTATCTAAAGATGCCTTAAATTATCAAGAATTAGCCTTAAATCCCTGGCGTGAGTGGTGTGCCTCCTTAGAGAAGCATGGCTTGCAAAAATTATACCGCTCGATGGTACTTATCCCTAAAGATCTTAACTTCAATAATGATATATTTAGCTTCAGTTTACCCACCGGCGCTTATGCAACCACGGTTTTACGGGAATTATTTAATAATAATTAAAAAGGGACGGTCCGGGACGGGCTCTGTTTAACTTTAAACAATCTGTATAATTTATAAAGGTGACTGTCCCGGACCGTCCCTTGAAGGTTTTTCTTGAAGGTTTTTGAAGGTTGGTTACTTGTTATCCATGTTGTAATGCCAATGAAGATCCCATAAAATCGGAATTCATCGCTTGTTTACTACGTGAAAAAAACATAAAAGATGAATACAAATTTTGGCATAAAGTTGGGCAATGACCTTTTGATTGCGTGGACTCATTTATCAAATTACCCATTTTGATTTGTTGACTAGAATGATTATCCTCAGCGGGACGTGTATTAACTATTGGTGCGGCAACAGCTTCTGGATGGGCAAGATCTGAGTTTATATTATTGTCAGGTGCAACTGCCGTTGTTATTCGGGTGAGGTTATCAATACGCAAAATCTTTCCAATAATAATTCTCCTAGCAACTGAGTCGTTCAAGCCTTCAATAGCAGCGCCAATAATAGCCGCCGTAGCGCCAAAAAGTGAAATCCAACCGATTAAACCTAGTGGACCGCCAACACAAAGACCCAAAATCAAGCCAGCACAAGAGCCTATGATAGCTCCCCTATTCGCTCCTGTTGATATGCGTTGTGTCCATGGTAATTCTGTGGGTTCTGTTTTTTGTTCCTTTAACTCAAAACATCGCGCTGTCCACATAACCCCAAATCCTGCAAACCAACCGATCAAACTAGAAATGGCCGAAGCAAATGCTATTGTTTGTAAAAGCGAAGCCCCCGGACAGAAGATGCAGGCAAAAATTGTACCTATAAAACCAAATACATAAGAAGTATTACGCGAAGCATAAGACCAACTATTATCGGTATCTACCAAAACTTTCCAGTCATTTTTCAATTTTAACGTTATAGCATAACCATAAACGCCAAGTAATATACCCGATATGATGGCAAATAAACTAGATCCAACTGCAATTCCAATCGCAGGAGTGAGTCCTGTAATAAGAGCAGGTCCCAATAAGCCTCCTAAAATGGAGCCGAAAGCCGCACCTAATGTCATACCTGATCGCACATAATTTGTGTTAAAAAGATCTTTATTATCAGCGACCAAAATACCCATCTTTTTTCCATCATGCAATTTGTACATTAGAGAATTAACAACAGGAACAAGCAGTGCTGCGAAAGCAAAACTAACTACAGCAAAAATAGATCCATAAAACGTTATGTTTGACCAACTAGTGATATCGTCGCAACTGTTAACATAAGATATATATCCACCAATACTTTGACCTAAAAACAAACCAAGAGTGAGAGCCATTTTGGTGTATTTTGACCAACCCTCAACGCCTAATTGCTCATTAATATTTTCTGTATGATCTTTTCTTGCCCATCGATATGCGAAAGCAGAAATACCTAAAATAAAACTAGCAAAAGCACTAAAAACTGCGTTATTTAATTTAAGATTTTTTGTAGAAGAAACGATAATTGCAAAAATTGATCCTATAGAATAACCTAAACTTGCGAGTGTTTTAAAATTTCGATACAGAGGATTTTTTGATGTAGACTCAGTATACAATTTATATTTTAAACAATAGTTATGAATAAAAATTTCACCCAGTATCCATGCCCCAAAATTTGCTAAAGTATTACCAACCAGATTAACAGATGAGTCATTTAGGTCCGTATTCCTAGCTAACGTATAATTGATTCCTCCTAAAACAGTACCTGCAATTGGTCTTGTTAATTCAACATAGCGTATTCTATAAATTTGAAATGAAAGATCCTTGCTTTCATTTTGTACC
>CAMDMN010000256.1 GCA_945901965.1 Legionella genomosp. 1
ACTTAATAAGGTTTTAATACCTAAATAAGTTTGAGTATCTTTAAGAATATGCGCAAGAATACTATCTGCCAAATGCCTATGTTGCTCTTTAGGAAATAATGCGCTCATTTTTTGTTTGAAAAAATGTTGTTCTACAAATAAAAAGGCAACATATAAAGCTATTAAAATTACCGACTATCCACACTAAAATAAATCCAGCAGCATAATTTACTGTTCGGTTCATTTCATTTACTCCTGACTTATTTATAGTTAACATATGATAATTCTTTTTTAAGAAAATTTTATAGTGCTTTCTCTACCTTGTGAAACAATATCTGGCATTGGGCCAACCTTATCTGCAAAGCTTGCTAAATGTGGTATTAATACTATACAAGATTTATTGTTTCATTTCCCCTTCCGTTATCAAGACAGAACAAGAATTACTCCCATTCAAGATCTACGTCCTAATGATTGGTGCGTTATTACAGGTACTGTATGTAAAACTGAAATAAAATATGGCAAACGCATGATGCTTTATTGCTATGTTGCAGATAAAACTGGCATTATAAAATTGCGATTTTTTCATTTTAATAAACAGCAAGTAAAAATGCTTAATGAATCTGCAAAGATTCGTGCCTTCGGTGAAGTACGAGAATTCGCCAATAATTTAGAAATAATTCACCCAGAGTATCAATTACTGGATGTAGATGAAGAATTTTTAGTTGAAGAAACTCTCACTCCTATTTATCCTACAACTCAAGGATTAAGCCAAACAAGGCTTAGACAATTAATAAAATCAGCCCTTGCTCTCTGTAAAGAAGATCTAGATAAAATAGAATGGATGAGCCCGAAACAACTTGAACAACACTATTTTCAACCGTTAAAAGAAGCTATCCAACAATTACATAATCCAACACCAGATATAGCCATTCAAACCTTAGAAGAAGGCTCACACCCCGCTTTAAAACGCCTAATTTTCGATGAATTATTAGCTCATAGATTATCTATGCAATTTGCAAGACAAAAGCGCCATACTTTAACTGCTCCAGCCTTTAAAGCAGAAAATACTATTATTGAAAAATTTTTAAAATTATTACCGTTTAAATTAACTAATGCTCAAAATCGCGTCATTGAGGAAATAAAACTCGATTTATATAAAGATAAACCGATGTTAAGGTTAGTACAAGGTGATGTAGGATCAGGTAAAACAGTAATTGCAGCAATTTCAGCTTTATTAGCTATTACTAACGGTTATCAAGTTGCTTTTATGGCACCAACTGACATTTTATCTGAACAACATGCAGAAACACTTAAAAATTGGTTTTCGGCTTTAGGTATATCAACTATGCGTTTAACTGGAAAAATGAAAGTAAAAGAACGCCGAGAAACATTAACAGCAATAACAATGAATAAATGTCAATTAATCATAGGTACGCATGCTCTTTTTCAAGAACAAGTGCAATTTTCTAATCTTGGTTTAGTAATTATTGATGAACAACACCGCTTTGGCGTTGAACAACGCCTCCTCCTGCAACAAAAAGGGCAAAGTGAAACAAGTACACCTCATCAACTATTAATGACCGCAACACCCATCCCAAGAACCTTAGCTATGGCCCAATTCTCTCATCTTGACTTATCAGTTATAGATGAACTACCACCTGGGCGTAAATCTATTATTACTGCAGTTCTTAACCAAGAAAAACGCCAACCAATAATTAGTCGTTTAGAAGCCGCTATTATTAGTGGGCGCCAAGCTTATTGGGTATGTACTCTAATTGATGAATCAGAAAAACTACAATGTCTTGCAGCAATAGCCACTGCAAAAAAGCTTGAAGAGCAACTTAAAAATATTAAAGTAGGACTTATTCATGGCCGAATGAAGGGAAAAGAAAAAGAAGAGATAATGATCGCATTTAAACGTGGTGATATTGATTTATTAGTAGCAACAACCGTTATAGAAGTTGGAGTTGATGTCGCCAATGCTAGTTTAATGATAGTTGAAAACTCTGAACGTTTAGGCCTATCTCAATTACATCAATTACGTGGTCGTATTGGACGTGGAAGCATAGAGTCTCATTGCATATTGCTATATCAATCTCCGCTATCAGCAAATGGATCTGAGCGCCTACGCGTAATGCGTGCCACTTGTGATGGTTTTATCATTGCTGAAAAAGATTTAGAGTTACGTGGTGCTGGAGAATTTTTAGGAACACGGCAAACCGGATATCACAAATACAAAGTTGCAAATTTACAACGAGATCAAATACTACTAGCACCAGTTGCTAAAATAGCTAATCAAATAATTAAAGAAGAGCCTGATATTGCTCGCAACATTACCAAAAGATGGCTAGGTGAATTTGAACAATTTTTTCAATGTTAAGTAGTGAGCTAACTAAAACGTCATTGCGAGGCACGAAGCAATCTAGTGACCTTAGGCCGCTTAATTGCTTCGTGCCTCGCAATGACGTAATCAATTAGCCTAAGGCAAATTAAATTTATAACACAAATTCATTTCACGACAACTTTAACTACTCTTTTAAGTTTTAAAATTCATCTTGTATTAGATCCCATCATATTGTTAATAACTTTTTATATCATTTGCGCATTTAATAAAGCTCCCGCCCAACCAAATACGATAACATATTGAATAATAATTAAATATTTATTTGTGGGTGAAGATTAACCAATTATTATTGTCCACAAATTCTGTGGATAATCCTGTGGATAATTTTGAAAATACCTTGAAAATACATACCATTGTCTTCATGACCTAGATCTTACCAATTCTCACAAACACGAAATAAATGCATGAAAATAACGCTGTTGGTGGGCACGCTATCACTTTGCCCACCCTACAAATATTCTAGATATTTAATGCTATCTGCTTACATGTTATATTAAACATATTGCAAACTTAAATTATGATAAACAATGCACAATAGTGAACGATATTTTCAGGCTAAAAAGATCACTTTAATTGGTGCGATTATTAATTTCTTATTAGGAATAATAAAATTAATTGGCGGTTATTTTTTTCACTCTCATGCATTAGTAGCTGATGGATTTCACTCTTTTTCTGATTTAATTACAGATATTATGGTGCTCTTTGCCTCAAAATATGGCTCTAATGATGCTGATGACTCCCATCCCTATGGGCATCAAAGAATAGAAACAGCAGGTACTTTACTATTATCTCTTATACTTATACTAGCAGGATTTGGCATCGGGTTAGATGCATTAGAAGAAATCATTTACAATAAAAATGACATACCTAATTTTTTAGCATTACCAATAGCTATAATTTCAATTTTCACTAATGAAGCGCTATTTCACTACACCAGAAGAATAGGTAAAAAAATTGACTCAGATCTAATTATTGCTAACGCTTGGCATCGCAGATCAGATGCAGCTTCTTCAATAGTTGTTCTAATTGGATTAATTGGTAGTTTGGCCGGTTTTAAATATTTAGATGCAATTGCTGCAATTTTAGTGGGCTTCATGATCATTAAAATGGGATTAACTTATGGCTGGAATAGTGTTAAGGAACTAATT
>CAMDMN010000257.1 GCA_945901965.1 Legionella genomosp. 1
AAAATCTGCTGATATTGAGTGAATTCTTGCTAAATTTATTAGATCATCCTGAAAATTAAAATATTTATCTGCTGACTCATTTTGACTTTGTTTATATGTAGCCCCTATCGCATGAATACCATTTTGTGCAGGAATAATATGGCCTTCACCACAAATAGGTATTTTAAGCGTCTTAGAGATTTCATTTACTTTTACTAAAGTCATTTGACCTTCGATAGTTTTTAAAGGTAAATGCTTTGTTTGGATAAATTTATTTGCCTTATATCCATTTGCAATTACTAATACCTTGGCATGGTGATTGTTAACATGCCAGTCAGATCCATCATAATCTATCGACTCAACCATAGAATTAGCTAAAAAATTTATATTATACTTTTGCACTAAATATTCACATAATGCAGGTGAATCTATACAAAAAGAATCTTTAATTAATAAACCACCTTTTTCTAATTTAACGCCAGCGTGTATAGATGCTTGCTCTTTATCTAATAAAGTTCCTAATAATGGATAATTTGCTAACCATGACCTTAAATATTCCTGACTTGAACTTTCTTTTTCATTATATGCTAACTGGATTATATCGGTTAATTCTCCAAATTTTCCTAAAGGCAATATCTCTTTATATGTTCTTACAGCATAAAGATAAGCACTAAGCATAAAATCATTTAATGGTGAATAAAACGAAGAAAATTTTGGATATAATAAAGCCTGCCTATTTCCTGATGCACCTTGGCCTAAAGTCTCAAATTCATCCATTAAATCAACTTGCCAACCTCTTTTTGCCAAAGCAGATGCAACATATGATCCAGCAAGACCTGCTCCTAAAACAATAGCTGTTTTAGCTTTAATAGATTTAGGTTTGGATATATGCCAAGGAGTATGACGATATGTTTTGCCTAACGCATTACCTAAAAATTTAGCAAAAAGCATTTCCCTTTTACGACCAAATCCTAATTTTTTTTCCACATTAAAACCGGCGGATTTTAATCCTCGTTTTACAACTCCTGATACTGAATAAGAAGTAAGTGTAGTATTTTCATCAGATAATAGAGCTATCGTTGTAAATAAAGCATCTTCCCACATTGTTGGATTTTTTAAAGGTGTAAATCCATCTAAAAACCATGCATTCACATACGATTCTCGTATATTTTTTTCTAAATTTAAATCACCAGATACTAATAACTCACGATAACTTAATAAGGCATCACCGAGCATAAAGGTTAAATTAACTCGGCCTTCATCAAACTGCAAAGAATGAAAACCAGGAGTTAATACAGGATAACTGTCTAAAAGTAATTTTGCCTTATCTTGCAGTACTGGCCATAGTGACAAAGATCTTGCTAAATCATCAGGTAATAATGGATGTTTTTCGCATGTTATAAAATGTAGGCGCGCTTTTTTAGGCGCATATTGACACCACAATTCCCAAGTTAAAAGAAAATTAAGCCCTGTTCCAAAACCTGTTTCACCGATTACAAAAATTGAAGAATCACAATCTTTTAAAGATGCAAAACGTGAGGCTAGTTGATTACCATTTAAAAAAACATGGCAAGCTTCTTCTAAACCATTATCTTTAGAAAAATAAAGATCATCAAAAATTTTAGACCGAGGTTGATTATCATGCCATAAAACTTCAGCAGTTTTTATTGGTTCGAATAAAGTACTCACAACCTATTAAGAAGTAGATACTTTTATATAATTTGCAAGGACTGCTTCAGCCGCTAATTGCGTAAGTCTAATTTCCTCTCGCTGATGTGCACAAGATACGAAACCTGCTTCATACATAGATGGAGCTAAATATATACCCTTTTGCAACATACCATGGAAAAAACGTTTAAATAAGGCCTCATTAGAGGATGCAACATCAGCATAATTTAAAATTTGTTCTTTATTAGTAAAACAAAATCCAAACATTCCACCTAAAAATGAACCGTTAAATGGTATATTTAGAGATTCTGCAACTTCAGATAATGCTGACACTAAACTTTCAGTTGTGGCAGAAAGATTCTCGTAAAACCCTGGTTTTTCTATCTCAGTTAATGTAGCTAAACCTGCAGCCATTGCTAATGGATTTCCTGATAAAGTCCCCGCTTGATAAATTGTACCTTCAGGGGCAAGACATGACATTATTTCATTTTTTCCGCCAAGAGCTCCTACTGGCATGCCACCACCTATAATTTTACCAAGGGTAGTAATATCTGGATTTACATTATAAACCGCTTGCGCCCCGCCCAAAGCCACACGAAAACCGGTCATAACTTCGTCAAAAATTAAAACTGTTTTATTATCATCACAAAGTTTTCTTAAACCCTTAAGAAATTGAGGTGTAGGCTTAACAAAACCCATATTTCCAGCAATAGGCTCGACAATAATAGCCGCAATTTCATTTTTATATTTATCAAATAATTTTGAAGTTTGTTCCAAATCATTAAAATTAGCCGTAAGCGTATGTTGCGTAATACTAGATGGTATCCCTGGAGTAGAAGGTATGCCTAAAGTTAATAAACCTGAACCTGCTTTAACTAATAAACTATCACTATGACCATGATAACAGCCATTAAATTTAATTATTTTAGATCTGTTTGTGTAACCGCGTGCTAAACGAATCGCCGTCATTGTAGCTTCAGTACCTGAATTCACCATACGAATTTTTTCAATAGAAGGCATTAAAGATATAATTTTTTCAGCAAGTCTAATCTCAAGTTCAGTTGGCGCACCAAAACTCATCCCTTGATGTAATACTTCAGAAACTGCGGCTATTACTTTGGGATGACAATGACCAAGAATTAAAGGCCCCCAAGAACCAACATAATCAATATATCGTTTATCATCAACATCAATTATATATGCCCCAACACCTTGTTTAAAAAATATTGGCGAGCCACCAACACCTTTAAATGCACGAACAGGAGAATTAACTCCACCTGGAATAATAGCTTCGGCCTGGGTATATAATTGTTGTGATTTATTCATTAGATAGTTCCATTTCATCCAAAAAAGTTATGCTATTTTATCTAGATAATCTAAAGTTGGCAACTATATGAACATTTAAAAATTTAGAGTAACTCCAAAGGTACGTCATCTGGAATAATGATGAATTAATTAAGTACGTCATCCTGAGGTACGAAGGATCTCCTCAATGTGGAACAGCACCAATTACGGAGATCCCTCGCTGCACTCGGGATGACGTACTTAATTATTCAGGATGAGTACTTAATTATTCAGGATGAGTACTTAAATATTAAGGATGAGTAATTAATTCATCATGCAATTTACAGACCCTTTAATAGCTTCTACAACTAATCCAGTAGCTACAGCACCAACCGCTACAGCCGCTGCAGGTAAAATACCTAAATATAATGATGTTGATATTATAAAACTTGATAAAAACATAACGCTAACATCTAAGGCAAAACGTCCTGCTCGTCCTATTACACTCGGGTTATTGTTATTTGTAAATATACTAGATAAACCAAGAGCAAGTGAAACAGGGGCAGCGATCGCAATACCAGCTGCAGCTCCAATTC
>CAMDMN010000258.1 GCA_945901965.1 Legionella genomosp. 1
ACGCAGATTTGATCGCCGCCCCAATGTTTAACTCATTGTATTTAAATGATTATTCCCTTAAATTAATGGCGGTGAGGCTACGTTCTTTATGCACCACAAGAAATTATATCTTCTGACGCTCTAGATTCTAATTCTACCTCTTGAATATCTTTTCCTTTTTTACTGTGAGATCCACTAAAAAAACCAAATAAACTGGCCTTGCTGTGATGGCTTGTTTGTATGGGTGAAATTTCAATGGATCTTTCAGAAGGAGATGGTAAATCTTCAATTGCTACGCGATTATCTAAATCGTCAACTACAACTAAATTATTAGTAGCTAAAGACGCCCTTCTCTCATAAACATTAAATTTTTCGCCCAATCGTACCCTCATAAATTTTTCATTTTCTTTATTTATAACCTTTTTAATAATAGATACTAAAATTAGCGCAATAACTGATGGTATAGCTACAAATAAACCACCAGGAACAAAACACATTACAGCGACAATACCTGTAATTACAGCAGCTTCAGCTAAATTTAATAGTATAGAATTTCTATGTTTTCTCATATCATTTTTAAGTCTTATTAAATGTTGCGCCGCAGTTAAATCAATTTCTTTAGGGATTGGGCCTAATTTAGATTTTTCTTTGATATTTATCAATAAACTAAAAGACTCTTTTATAATAGTTACAAATGATGAAACCACAAGTAAAATTGCTGTTATAGGTGCTGTAGAAACTGCTGCAGTTAAGATTAAACCATATGCTGCGAATTTTAAAACAGAACCTACTAATAAAAAGAAATTATCATTAAACTTATCGACAAATGTTTGTTTTTTATCTTTAAAACTTTTATATAATGAATCTAAAGCAACACCTGCGGTAAAAATAATACCTACAACAGGTACAGATAACACTCCAGCCAGAATCTCCTGCATTGCTGTTAACTGCCATAAATCAGCAAGAGTCGGGTATAAACATGTTATGGTTAATAAACCAACTAATCCTAATAGAAAAAGTCGATCCCATTTAACTTTATGCTGATTATCAATGATTTTAATAAGTAATTTAATTTCATCGTTATGATTTTTATTATGATCACGTAGTTCAATTAATAAATTATAGAAACTTAAAGGCGAATTTATATATCTAGCAAATTGGTTTTTAGGAATATTTAAATTGGATAATAGTCGACTAACTGCTTCCTTTAGATTTGCATCAGAATTAATAGCTAAAACACAAAAGTCATGTTTAAACTCAGCCATTTTGTCTTGATAATAGAAAAAAATATCATTTAATTTTCCTTCATTACCTTCCTGAATCAAATCAGATATGGTATTAATTCTATTAATTAAAGGTTCCATAAATCACCGTAAGTTCAATATTTATCTTAATAGATTATATTGAACTCACATTAAGGAAATATTAACGGGACTTAAAATTTTAATAATGGGATTAGATTTGAATAATCATTGGTCCATAATTGAGTATCATTAGATGCAACAAATTGCCAACCTAAAGAGCTAATTAATTTTCCAGCTAAACGTTCATTTGAGGTTAACAAAGCCCATTCTGCTGGGAATTGTCCTAATGAATTATTAGCGCTTTGTGCTTTATGTAAAACTATTAGATCCAATGCACGTCCAGCCCCTGTAATTACAGGCAATATATTCAAATGTCTATTAGACATATTGACCAAAATTACACCGTTGGCGTTAATTTTTTGCTTATATACTGCAAAAGCCTCAAGCGTTAATAAGTGCACCGGAATTGCATCTGAATTAAATGCATCCATTACTATAATTTCTTGGGATGATTCTGCTACACGCTTCGCTGCAATTAGGCCATCGTCTTTAATTATTGTAGTTTGCGGCGGACAGTCGCGTAAATAAGTAAATAAATCATTATTTTTAGCTATATCAATAACTTGCTCATCAATTTCAACTATGGCAAGTTTATCTTGCTCATGAAATTGACAAGCCATAATACCAGTTCCTAATCCTAGAATTGTAGCATGCAATGGTTGATATAGATTTTGTAACTCTTCTACTACAGGCAATACCGCACCATAGTAAGCTCGTGCACCATCCACAGGATTGTTTTCTAACGCTACTTGAAACCCATGAATTGTAGATTGACTCATTAATACGTGCGCACCCTTATATTTAAAAACTTGCTTAACTCCATAGAAATTACGCTGTTGACTAAGAACTTCTGTTTTATTAAATAAAGGACTAAATATATAAAAAAACAATATAGTCATAGATAAAAATAGAATTTTAGTACTATTAGATAGAACTACAATAAGCAATAATGCTAGTATTTCTATGACGTGTAAAGAATCTAATGTTCGAGTAAAGTCATTATCAGGAATATAATAATTAATAACCAATAATATAAATACAATAAATGGCAAACCCATAAGTTTTTGCATAAATGGCCATGAAAAACGAGAACTTTTAGATATTGGAATAATTAGCAAAGAAAGCAATAATACTAATGGATACTCATATGCATGAGAGAAAATCCTTGGCGCTATAAACCCATTAAAAATTCCTGCAAGCACGCCACCGAAACTTAGACAAAAATAAAAAGTAGTTAATTGCGAACTCTTAGGCCGCAAATTATTAAGCTTGCCATGGCTTAATAAAGCCATCGTAAAAAAAGCAAGTAAATTAAAAATAACTACTTCCATTACTTTGATTGTATTGATGCCCATTATAAAACCAAGGATTGGAAATATCATGAAAATAAGCGCATTACGCCCTATCCACTCATGTGAAATAATTGGTTTTTTTGCAAAAGTTATTACGAAGGAAAGTAAATATAATGCCAATGGTAGTACCCAAAATAATGGTGTGGCAGCTACATCTGTAGAAATATAAAAAGTAACGCCTAACATTAAGCTACATGGAATAAAGCTTAAAAATATCCAATTAGCTTTGTTCTTCCAACTAATAGCTTTATCTTTTGCGAGAGTATCAACTTTAGGCTTATAGTGAACAGTTAACAAAAGATATGCTAATAAAACTAAATAAACCAAATAAATTATATTCCACCAATGAAATTGTTGATTAATACCAAAAAATCGCTCAATAAGCCAAGGGTAGCTTAAAAGTGCCAGTAAACTACCAATATTAGAGGCGACATATAAGAAGTAAGGATCATCTGCACGTTCCGATGCGGTTTTACTATAGGCATATTGCAATAAGGGTGCGGATGAAGCAACCACTAATAATGGCAACCCAAGTTGAAATAATAAACTACTAAAAATATCAAATTCAGGAATACCAAGTTGAGCCTTTGGTAACAGCACTAGCGGTAAAGTACAAATAGATAATAAGCAAACAGCAAGATGGATTATCCTCCAGCTATATTTTCCATCAATCCTAGATAAAACCCACGCATAAGAATAACCAATCAGTAAAAGCGCTTGAAAAAAAAGCATGCACACTGTCCATAATGCGGGCGTACCACCATACAAGGGTAATAAAACTTTGGCAACCATTGGTTGAATAACAAACAACAATGAGGCGCTTAGA
>CAMDMN010000259.1 GCA_945901965.1 Legionella genomosp. 1
CAAAGCATTCGAGCTAACATTAAGAATAATATTGTTAAACCAAATGATTTATGTATCATAAAAGCCGTTCCTTGATAACTTTTAGGTAGATCGTCTAAGAAAAAACTACCGCTAAGCATTAAGGTAACAATGATAAAAATTAGCCAGTGAAAAAATTTTGATCCGGTTGAGTATTTAGTAACTTTCTTATTATATTTCATTTTAGCTCCATGCTTATTAATATATTTATCAACTAAAAAAGGTCATGCGTAGCCTTGATGGAGCAGAGCGTAATCAAGGTTTTTGGTGCTATAATGTGAAATAACCTTGATTGCGCTCTGCTCCATCAAGGCTACAATATGTATAATTTAATTAGAATCTAATTCAGCCACTTGTAACGTAGTTTGAGTTAAATCTAATAATTCCCTAATTGCTACAAAATACATTGTATAATTAAGTGCAGTCCCTGATTTTAGGTTGGTTAATACCTGACGCCATCTTTCTATTAGAGAAATATATAATTCAGCCCATCTTTCAATACAGGTACTTAACTCCATATTAGATTTATTAAATTCAATTATACTCGTAGTTAATTGTTTTTGTTGCAAATCTAAATCATCACGCAAAGCTTCGCGTGATAAAGACTCCCAATTATTTTCTGTTGCATGAATAATAATTTGGGTACGGATCCAACGTATATCAAGAAATTCCTCAATATGAAAATAAACTTCCGCAACTGTGCTAATTTTTACAGAAAGTTCATGTGATATATCCAATATATCTAAACTTGCAAATAAGCCAGAAGTAATTGCAAGTTCGTTCGCTAAGATTTTAGATATACCAAGTTCTATATAATGATTAAAGTGTTTATCATATTGCGCTTTTTGAACAGGACCATAAACTTCAGGCATTACCTCTTTTAATTCTTGCATCCCATTAGAATATAATTCTACCATTTTTGAAATATCTAAACGCTTTCTTTTATTACGCAAAAACCAGCGGACAATACGTCGTTGTAGTCTTATATAAAGCATCATAACTTCAAATAAACCATTAGGATCTACATGCCCATCTAAGTCCTCTAGTTGTTTCCATACAAGTTCCATGTTTAATACTGATCTTGTAATAATATAAGCTCGTACTATATCAGGAACCTGAGCTCCAGTTTCATCTTGGGTACGAAATATAAAACTAAATCCCATTTCATTAACTATAATATTAGAAAGTTTTGTTGCAATTATCTCTCGTTTTAGAGGATGTTTTTGCATCTCTTTACTAAATTTATCTTGTAATGGTTTTGGAAATGAGCTTATTAAAAACTTATTAAGATAAAGATCTTCTGGTACATCTGAATCAAGTATGGCCTCTTTTAATATTATTTTACTATAGCAAAACAAAACTGCCATACTTGGGCTAGATAAACCATGTCCAATTAGCTTATGATCCATTAAGAATTTTTCAGATGGTAAAAATTCAAGAGCTCTATCAATTTTTCCTGTGCGTTCTAATTCATTTATATACCTACTATGAAGTACAACCGAACGTAAAGATTGTGATAAAGCTAAACTAATCGACCGTGTTTGCAAATAATTATCCCGCAGTACAAGCATAGACACTTCATCAGTCATTTCCGTTAATAATTCATTACGTTGTTTAAAGGTTAGATCACCTGCCGTAACAATACTATTAAGTAAAATTTTAATATTTACTTCTTTATCTGAACAACTAACACCTGCAGAGTTATCAATAAAATCAGTATATATTAACCCGCCATTTAATGAATAGTCGATACGAGCTAATTGGGTAAAACCTAAATTACCACCCTCGCCTACTATTTTACAACGTAACTGATTAGCATTAATACGTATAGCATCATTGGTACGATCGCCTACATCATTATTTGTTTCAGTTTGAGATTTAACAAAAGTACCAATCCCTGCACTCCATAAAAGATCAATTTTTGCTTTAAGTAAAATTTTTATCAATTGATTAGGTTCAATATCATTAATTTTAATACCAAAAACCTGTTTCATTTCTTTCGATACAGGAATGGATTTTGCATTACGATTAAATACGCCGCCACCTTTAGAAATCAATTTAGGATTATAATCAGTCCAAGATGAACGCGGTAAATCAAACATTCTCTTTCGTTCGTCAAAGCTAAGTAAAGGATCAGGATGTGGATCAATAAAAACATGTTGATGATTAAATGCGGCTACTAATTTAATATGATTAGATAATAACATCCCATTACCAAAAACATCGCCTGACAAATCACCAATTCCAACCACAGTAAAATCTGTAGTTTTAATATCAACACCAATTTCATAAAAATGACGCTTTACTGATTCCCACGCACCTTTCGCGGTAATTCCCATTTTCTTGTGGTCATAACCAATAGAACCACCAGAAGCAAAGGCATCGCCTAACCAAAAATCATATTCTATGGATATTGCATTAGCTATATCAGAAAAAGTTGCAGTTCCTTTATCCGCTGCAACAACTAAATAAGGATCATCTTCGTCATAAGATATAACCTTAGCTGGCTTACAAAGAACGCCATCTTTATAATTATCAGTTATATCAAGTAACCCTCGAATAAATTGCTGATAACAAAAAATACCTTCAGCTAAAATCGCTTCTCTTGTACCATTAGTAGGTAACTGCTTAGCAACAAAACCACCTTTAGCACCAGATGGAACAATTACAGAATTTTTAACTTGCTGCGCTTTCATTAAGCCCAAGACTTCTGTACGAAAATCTTCTTTTCTATCAGACCAACGTAAGCCACCTCTTGCAACTTTTCCACATCGTAAATGGATCCCTTCAAACCTAGGTGAATAAACAAAAATTTCAAACATAGGAATAGGTTTAGGAACGCCTGGGATTAATTTTGGATTTAATTTAATTGAAATGTATTTTTTAGGGTTGTTGTTCTCATCAACTTGATAATAATTTGTTCTTAAAGTTGCGGATATTACATGAACATATTGTCTTATAATTTTGTCTTCATCAAGATTAGCAACTGAATCTAAATCAATTAATATTTCATTAACTAAGCTTAAAAACTCTTCGCCTCTTTTCTCTCTATTAGCAGGATTAAAACGAATATCAAATAATTTAACTAATTTTTTAGCGATTTCTGAATTATTATATAGGGCAGCTTCTATATAGTCCTGACTAAAAGTAAAGCCAATTTGTTTGAAATATTTGGCATATACACGTAATATAGCCACTTCACGCCAATTAAGGCCTGCTGCAAGTACTAATTGATTAAATCCATCATTATCAGCCTCACCAAACCAAATTTTTGTAAATGCTTCTTGAAATAATTCTCTAATTTCATCAACTTTAAATTTAATATTACTATTATAACAAACAGAAAAATCATTTATCCATGTGATTTTATTATCATTAAATTTAAGTAAATAAGGACGCTCGCTAATTGCACGTAAACCTAGATGTTCAACAATAGGTATGATATCTGACAAGGCAGTTGTAGAGTCGTGTT
>CAMDMN010000260.1 GCA_945901965.1 Legionella genomosp. 1
TAGAAAGCTCAAGTTTTAAAAAACCTTGATTACGCTACGCTGCATCAAGGCTACACTACTTTATGACTTGTGGGTAATAATATGAGCAAAGCGTGCCCACCAAGTACATTAATAAAATTTTTGGACATATACATGTATATGATAGCAAATGATAAAAATCTAGTGATAATATAAAGATCTGATATGATCTTAATGTTATTAGATTAAAAAGGAATATTCATTAATGTTAACTGAAATTATGCAACAGTTTACTACCCAATTCCAAACCATTTATTATCTTTTATTAGTGATTAATGCTATTATTCATGTAATTTTTGCAGGTGCTGTTGCACGTGATGCAGGCGCTATGTATAAACTTGGACAAAAACCAGCTCTTGTATCTGCAGCATCTTGGGCATTTGCAACTTTAGTAGGCGGCATATTTACTGCGGCTATTTATTGGTTTATACATCACTCAACTATTACAAGACCACCGATTAAGGAGCGTAGTTATGAGCGAACTTAAAATAAACACTATAAGCGTTCACGAATTAAAAAAACGACATGATTTAAATAATACTCTTTGCTTAATCGATGTCCGTGAAGACAATGAGTGGAAAGAAGCGCATATTTCATGGGCAAAACATATACCTAAAGATAAAATTAGCGATGATATTAAAGCGTTAGTTCCTGATCTTAGTAGCCCAATATATTTACACTGCCGCGGTGGCGTACGCTCACTAGATGCTGCATCTAAATTAATTGCCTTAGGATATAAAGAAGTTTATTCTATAGATGGTGGAATTAATGAATGGGCTAATTCTGGTTACCCAATCGTAGTTTAATTATATAGTAAATTTAATTTAAAATAGCCGTCATCCAGAATTTAAAATGGCCGTCATCCCGAACGCAGTGAGGGATCTCTGGAAGTGGCAATGAGACTAATTATGGAGATCCCTCACCGTATTCGGGATGACGTAAATTGTTCATTTACAAGTTAAATTACTCTATAATATATGCATGAATTTTTTAAATAATAACGATATAAGGAAATATTATGACAAAATTAATAAGACCGGCCTTAGGTTTATTACAAGGTTGTATTATTTATTTACTATTTAATTTATCAGCATTTAGCATCCCGGGCAAAGTATCACTGGCCTTTTTGCTAACATTCCCTTTATTTGCATTACAAATAAAATTACCTAAAAGATCTACAGTTAGTTTGTCTCTAAGCTTGCTCGTAGCTTTGAGTATGGTTTTCAGCCTTTATGCCTATTATTTACTTGGCTCAATTACCACCATAAACAATATGTTTACAACGCTAATTGCAGTTCAATGCTCTATAAGCGCCTTTATTTTTTATATTTTTTATTGCGTAGCTGCAGAAGAAGGTCGTATTTCATTTTGTTATTCGGCTTTATTTAGAGAATCTTGGCAAGTTATTTTAAAATTATTCTTCGGTAATCTTCTTGTATTACTAATATGTAAGCTATTTTCATTAGCTGCTATGTTATTTATTGCTATAAACATAGATGTAATTCACCAAATAGTCATTAGCAATGAGTTTTTTTATATCATGATCCCCTTCTTTTTCGGTATTTCTATGACTATCCTTTCTGATCATGAAGATATTTTAATCCAATTTAGAGATATTTTATTAGCATTTTGTAAACTTCTCTATCCTATATTTATTGTTATAAGTTTAAGTTTTCTTTTAATCAGCCCTTTTACTGATATACCTTATGAAAAGTCATGGATGTTTGTGCCATTATTGAGCATAATAAATATTCTATTGTTTAATGGAATTTATCAAGGTGGATTAGATAAAGCACCCTATTCATCTATTTTATGTAAACTAATATATGCCAACATATTTATAAGTTTTGGTTTTTCCATTTACTTACTTAAATTTCCATTCGATTCGATTCACTCACTTGGCCTAAAGCCTGAGTCATTTTTTATAATTACTTATTTAATGATTATTGCACTTTACAACTTAGATTATTGCCTTGCGGTTTTATTCTCTAAGAAACCATGGTTATCAATGTTAAAAATTCTTAACACAATTATGGCATTATTTATAGCAACGCTATTCCTTTTGCTAGCTCTGCCCTGGTTTAATAATTGGGCAGTACAACAATATGCTATGATCAATTAAATTGATCATAGTATTACTTGCGTTAAAGCAACAAACTCGAGATAATTCGACACTTATTATATAATTTCGGGCTTTATATGGAACAAATAGTTCAATTTGCAACAAATCATTGGGAACTTTGCTTAGCTTTATTAGTAATTCTAATCTTAATTTATGTTAACGAGATGCTCTCGCAAAAAAAACGTGCTAAAGAGCTTTCTCCTGAAGCTGCAGTTGAAATGATTAATCATGAATCTGCTATCGTAATTGATATACGCGACCAAGAACTTTATCAGAAAGGTCATATCATTGATTCTGTTCGTGTATCTGCTGATGATTTCAATAAAAAAAGCTTAGAAAAATATAAAACAAAGCCAATAATTATTGTATGTGCCAAAGGTATACAAGCAGCGGCCCTTGCAGCTAAATTAAGAACCCAAGAATTTACACAACCCATGGTCTTAGCTGGCGGTTTTGCAGCTTGGCTTAGCGCAGGACTTCCTGTGGTTAAGGGTACTACTACTAAAGCTAAGACTAAGACTAAGACTAAGTAATAGATAATAAATTAAACTTTAAAATTGGAATATAAAATGACTGAAAAAAACAATGATGATATGTCTACTGAAGCACAATTTATGATTCAGCGTATTTACGCTAAAAATTTATCATTCGAAACAACTAATACTCCTGCTGTATTCCAGGAAAAATGGGAGCCTGAACTTTCTCTTGATTTAAACACTCAACATCAAGAATTAGAAACTGGTGTTTTTGAAGTTACATTAACAGTAACTGCAACAGTAAAAAATAACAAAACTACTGCTTTTTTAATTGAAGTTCAACAAGCTGGTATTTTTACTATTCAAGGGGCACAAAAACCACAACTTGAACATTTACTTGGTAGTTTCTGCCCAAGCATTCTATTCCCATATGCACGCGAAGCAATTACCGCTGAAGTTATCCGCGGCAGTTTCCCACAACTAGTATTAGCACCAATTAATTTTGATGCATTATTTATGCAGCAAGCAGAAGACAAACTTAACGCAGAGAAAGATAAAATAGGCGAAAAAGAACATTAAAATCAGTATGATTATAAGATAGAAAACTAGAGCAGCCTTGATGGAGCGCAGCGTAATCAAGGCTTTCTGATAAGAACTCAATATTATCAATGGCAAAAAACCTTGATTACGCTGAGCTCCATCCATATCATTACCCACAAGTTAATTTTATCTTGACAAGTGAGAGGAATCCGAGCCACAACCGTTAGGGAGTGGAGATCTTAAGAACCACACTCCCTAACAGTCGTGGCTCGGATTCCACCAGACAATGCAGTCCCA
>CAMDMN010000261.1 GCA_945901965.1 Legionella genomosp. 1
TGGATTGCTTCGCATGCGCTCGCAAAGACGTATTTTTGTATATGTAATCTCTTAGGCTAGTGCCATTGGGCCTTGGTCCAACCTACTTTAATGAAGATTTCTTATTTATCATTTTCCACTAATTTTTTCATTGAGTTATAAACCAACCCAATTAATTCATCTTTATTTTCTAAGGTGAATTTAGATGCATCAATTGGTTTACCAATATGGATTTCAGCTTTTTGGTTAAGGTTAAATTGCTTGGTACGTGCGGGTAAAATATTAAAAGCTCCGCGGATCCCAATCGGAATAATTGTCGCTTTAGAGTTAATGGCTGTTATAAAAGCTCCTTTTTTAAAGGATGCTAATTTGCCATCTGGCGAACGTGTTCCTTCTGGAGCAACCCAAATTACAATACCAGATTCTAATAATTTTTGTACGGCCGCTAAATCTTTAACAGCTTGATGTCTATTTTTGCGATCTACAAAGGGAAATTCAGCCGCAGTCATTCCTTTGCCAACAATAGGAATTTTTGACATTTCTTTTTTGGCGAGCATGCGAATAGAGTGCTTAGGGAAAGCACACAAACTAATTGGAATGTCGTAAAGGCTTGAGTGATTGCACATAATTATAGTAGGAACACCTTTTTGTGGCTCTACTTTATATGGATTAACTACAATACAATTTACGCCAACAAGATGAAGAATTCTTCTAACCCAAATGTGAAGAGTTGCATCAACCCACGCACGATTAGTTTGGCCCAATAAATTTTTTAAGACAGAGCGTCCTGTTGTATTAATAGTAAATAAAGCAGATAAAAATATAATCCACAGGGTACGTAATTTTCCAATTTTCATAAATTCATTTTTTAGTGACGATTTAATTTAAGATTATACTGTAAGTCATTTATTTGTACAATAGAGCTCTAATGATGAAATTTAACTTGGTTGGCAACTTGGGCAAAAAGCTGAGTTTCTTCCACCAATTGTAGTACTTAAAATAATAGTGTCGCATAAATAGCATGGTTTATTTTGCCGACCATAGATTTTTAGCTCATTTGAAAAATAACCAGGTTTCCCGTCGACTGCATAAAAATCGCGTAAAGTTGTGCCACCAGCTTTAATGGCAAGAGCTAAAGTATCTTTTATGTGATTTGTTAAACTAATTACCTTTGCTAAAGGTATGGAACCTGCTGGACTTTTGGGATTGATGCGGGCTAAAAATAAACTTTCCGCGGCATAAATATTACCAACTCCCACAACAATTTTATTATCCATGATAAATGATTTGATCGGTTGGGTTTTGTTTTTGGCTCGTTTAAATAAATAATCACTATTAAATTCATCAGTCAATGGCTCAGGCCCTAAATGAGATAATAAAGGATGCTCTGATGGGGTATCATTTATATAAAGCCATAGGCCAAAGCGGCGCGGATCGTTGTAACGTAAAATCATGTTATTTTCTAAGACTAAGTCAATATGATCATGTTTTCCGGCAGGAGTTTCTTGGCTAACAAAACGAATATGGCCTGACATGCCGAGGTGAATAAATAAATAACCTTCTGTTAGATGAATTATTAAGTATTTAGCACGACGAGTTACATCAATTATTTGTTTGCCTTTACTAAGATCATTAATGTCATGATTTACAGGAACGCGAAGACTTGCTTGACGTACAATGGTCTTTGAAATAAATTGATTTAATAAACGAGGTGCGACACCTCTTTTGGTTGTTTCTATTTCAGGTAATTCAGGCATTATTTATTCTTCATCATGCTCGATAACGCGACCTTTATCTGAAGTTTTAGCTTTACAAAAATAGTTTTTAATCATTGCTACAAGCCAGATGATTCCACCTATGATAAGCCCCCAAACTAGAACATAAGATAACATTATGAAAAGGCCAACTACTAAAGCAATTGCAATACCTAGTATAATAAATGGGATAAGTTGCTCAAAAAATTTTTGTAATTTATTATCCATAATGAGAATGCCTTAAAGGGTCAAAAAATTGTGAAAGATTGATAATTTTCTGTAAATTATCATCTTTAATTTGTTATTATGTAACATCATCTGTGCAATTTGTGGTATCATATGGCGATGATAGCAGATTAGATAGCCATTGTCCTGATAGTTTAGGTAGCATGGTTTATTCGATTCTGGTCTAATCATTTTGTAAATTTGCTATGTGTGATTTAATGTTAATCACCAAGCATTAACATTGGAGAAAGCTATGATATTCGGTTTATTAGACCTATCTTTCTGGGGTTATGTAATTGCAACTATTGTACTGACACAAATAACTATTGCTGCGGTTACAATTTATTTGCATCGTTATCAAACGCACCGTGCTTTGACGTTGCATCCTATTGTAGGACATTTTTTTCGTTTTTGGTTATGGCTAACTACCGGCATGGTTACTGCGGAATGGGTGGCTATTCACCGTAAACATCATGCTACCACTGATGTAGAGGGAGATCCTCATAGTCCTGTTGTTCTTGGTATTAAAAAAGTATTTTGGCAAGGTGCTGAATTATATCGACAAGCTTCTTGTGATAAAGAAATGGTTGAAAAATACTCGCACGGTACTCCTGACGACTGGATTGAACGTAACCTTTATCGTCGATATTCAGCCCGGGGTATAATCCTCATGCTTATTATCAACGTATTATTATTTGGGATCCCAGGTGTTTCTATCTGGGCAATTCAAATGATGTGGATCCCTCTTTGGGCTGCAGGTGTTGTTAATGGTATTGGCCACTTTTGGGGATATCGTAATTTTGAATGCTTAGATGCCGCTACTAACGTTATCCCATGGGGGTTTTGGATAGGTGGTGAGGAGCTGCATAATAATCACCATACTTTTGCATCCTCTGCTAAATTCTCTGTAAAATGGTGGGAATTTGACATAGGTTGGTTATATATTCGTTGCTTATCATTCTTAGGCTTAGCTAAAGTTAAAAAATTACCACCAAAATTAGCAAGGCAGGAAGGTAAGTTACATGTTGATTTAGATACAGTAAAGGCAGTAGTGGGCAATCGCTTTCAAGTGATGTCATATTACTATAAATCTGTTGTTCGTCCAATTTTACGTCAAGTAAAAGCAACTGATATTAAATCTAATGTAGATAAAAAATTGTTCCAGAGTGCAGGAACTTTACTAAGGCGACAAGAAGATTTGCTTTCTCCACGTGCTAATACACGTTTGCAGGCATTATTAGAACGTTATGAACAATTGCGTATTGTTTATAATTATCGTCAATCATTGCAAAATATTTGGATGAAAACAGCAGCCTCTCAAAAAGAGTTGATTGAATCGTTACAACAATGGTGCAAGCAAGCTGAAGATTCAGGGCTTGATGTACTTAGACAGTTTGCAGAGCATATCAAAGGCTATGTTCCTAAGCCTGTAGTATTGTAAAAAAATCATATAACCAACATGGGGATATGTACTTAAATCCGAGCCGCGGCTCGG
>CAMDMN010000262.1 GCA_945901965.1 Legionella genomosp. 1
GACGGAACCTAGGCTAGTGCCATTGAGCCTTGGCCCAACCTACTACTAAAATTTAGGGTATAATCATCTTACTAGAAATTTAACTATATTTTATGAGTTATCCTTATGCTTGATCAATTAAACACAAGTCTTTCTATAATAATTCTACAAACTAAAATTAACGCAGAAATTTTAGGTTATATTTTATTAGTACCGTGGGTGATGTTTTTTATAAGCAACTTAACTGGCAAAAGATTACTAATTTTTGGTATTTCTCCAAGAAAATCATATGGCCTACCAGGTATTTTTTTAGCCCCTCTTCTTCATGCTAATTTTAATCATATTTTTTTTAATTCAATTCCCCTTTTAGTATTATCTAATTTTCTACTTATTAACGGTCTTAGCTATTATATTCATGTAACTTTAATGATTACCTTCATATCCGGATTATTAATTTGGTGTTTTGCTAAACCTGGTTTACATGTAGGGGCTAGTGCTGTTATTACAGGATATTGGGCTTTATTGGTATTTGATATTTATAATGAAGGCACAATGACTGCAATTATCCTTGGCGTAATAAGCATCTATTATTTTGCGGGGATCTTTTTAGGTATATTTCCTCAGAAAAAAGGTGTTTCTTGGGAGGGACATTTATTTGGCTTAATTGCTGGAATTGCCACCATTTATTTAACACTGATGTTTCATTTTTAATTATAGGCTATAATCTTTGACCTTAAAATATTTCTGTTTTTAATAACTATGGCTAATCCAATTCTCACCTTTAATAAGATTGAACCTAAACAAACGTGGGGGCAACTTTATGGTAGCAGTTTACCCTTGGCTCTTGCTGAATTTTGTGAAAATACAAAAGGGGTAAAACTTCTCATTGCTGAAGATAATTTATCAGCAGATCTATTAGTTGATGAACTTAAATTCTTTTTATCTAAAAATAAAGAAGCACCAGAAATATTATCTTTCCCTGATTGGGAAACACTCCCCTATGATAGATTTTCCCCACACCAAGACATTATTTCCGAGCGCCTATACACCTTAAGCCGGATCCAACAATCTACTAATGCGATAATAATTACTGCAGCCTCTACACTAATGCACAAATTATGTCCGCTACAATTTTTAACTCAATTTGGCTTGGTACTAACTAAATCACAAACTCTTGATATAGATAATTTCAGACTTAAACTCGAACAAGCAGGATATCACTGTGTTAATAAAGTACTTGAACATGGTGAATTTGCGGTTCGTGGTTCGATAATTGATTTATATCCAATGGGTTCTAATTTGCCTTTTCGTATTGAATTATTTGATGATGAGATTGATAGTTTGCGTTTATTTGACCCGGAAAATCAACGTACCATTGAAAAAATTGAAAATATCCAAATATTACCAGCTAGGGAATTTCCATTAAATGAACAATCAATCAGCATATTTCGCCGTAAATTTAGGGAAAAATTTAGCGGAAATCCAAGCGTGTGCCCAATTTATGAAGCAATTAGCAATGGACAATTACTTGGTGGAGTAGAGTATTATCTTCCACTATTTTTTGAAACTACATCTACATTTTTTGATTATCTCCCATCAGATGCTTCTATTTGTTTAATTGAAGAGATCCAAGAAAAAGCTGAAATTTTTTGGCAAGAGCTAAATATAAGATATGAGCAAAGAAGTTATGATATTACGAGACCAATCTTAAAACCTGCTGATTGTTTTTTAAATCCAACTGAATTAATGACTTATGCTAATCAATATAAACAATTACGTTTTTACCATAAATCTATAGTTAAAAAAGGCGCTTTGTTTAACTTTAATATTGCAAAAGCAAAAGAATTACCAGCAACACGCCAAACCGAGCAACCGTTGGAAAGATTAGCAAAATATATTGAGGCTAATGACTTTAGATATTTAATAGTAGTTGAATCAGCGGGTAGACGTGAAGTATTGTTTGATTTACTAAGACCTAGCAATATAGCTCCTAAAGAACAAGGATCGTGGAATGAATTTATAGAAGATAGCGCTCGCGTCAACATCATCATCGGCCCATTATTATATGGCGCTGAACTTATAGATCCTAAAATTTCCATCATAGTTGAATCACAACTATTTGGTGAAAATAGTATTCCACAAAGGCGTAATAACCAAAAATCTATCAATCCTGATCTTATCATTCGTGATTTAGCAGAATTACATTTAGGCTCGCCTGTTGTTCATTTACAATTTGGCGTTGGCCGCTACCAAGGTCTTATCTGCATAGATGATAATAATAATTCTAATGAATTTTTAATCCTTGCATATGCAGGAGAGGATAAAATTTATGTACCAATTACATCATTAGCACAAATATCTAGATACACCGGAGCCGATGCAGAACATGCCCCCCTTCATCGCTTAGGAACTGATCAGTGGCAAAAAGAAAAGAAAAAAGCTATAGAAAAAATTCATGATGTTGCCATTGAGTTATTAGATGTTTACGCCAAACGTGAAGCAAAGCCTGGCCATGTATATGAATTTGATCCAAGTGATTATCAACGTTTTGCTAGCGGCTTTCCTTTTACTGAGACTAAAGATCAACTTCAAGCAATTGAAGAAATTATTAAAGATCTAAAATCCACTCGCCCCATGGATAGATTAATATGCGGTGACGTAGGTTTTGGTAAAACTGAAGTAGCAATGAGAGCGGCCTTTATTGCTGTTCAAAATAATAAACAAGTTTGTGTTTTAGTCCCAACCACTTTACTTGCCAACCAACATTTTGATACTTTTCGCGATCGCTTTGCTGAATTTCCTATTAATATCGAATTATTATCGCGTTTTCGATCAGCTAAGCAATCAACCGAAGTTTTAAAATCTCTAAAAAAAGGTCAGGTTGATATTATAATTGGTACACATAAATTATTTCAAAAAGATATTAGCTATCATAATTTAGGATTACTCATCATTGATGAAGAACATCGCTTTGGAGTTAAGCAAAAAGAATATATAAAATCTTTACGCACCAATATCGATATCCTTTCAATGACAGCCACTCCAATTCCAAGAACACTAAACATGACCATGGCAGGAATTCGTGATATTTCATTAATTTCAACACCACCGGCTAAGCGTTTAGCAATTAAAACATTCTGGCAAGAAAAAACTGATCTCTTAATCCGTGAAGCAATATTACGAGAAATACTTCGTGGTGGCCAAGTTTTCTTCCTGCATAATAACGTCCAAACTATCGAACGCGTTGCCCAAGATATAGCAGCGTTAGTACCTGAAGCAAACGTTCAATCTGCACATGGGCAAATGCATGAACGAGAATTAGAGCAAATTATGTCTAATTTCTATCATCATCGTTTCAATGTTTTAGTTTGTACCACAATTATTGAAACAGGAATTGATATTCCTACAGCAAATACTATTGTCATCGATAGAGCTGATAAATTTG
>CAMDMN010000263.1 GCA_945901965.1 Legionella genomosp. 1
ATTAGGGCATAGTGCTGTATTTAAACGACTTGGTTTTATTGCAGAGCGACTTGCACATTTCCCTGAGTTATTGACAGAAAAAATACATTCAAATATCAAGAAAGGTATTATCAAGCTCGATCCACATGGACCTAATGCAGGTCCAATCATCACAAAATGGGGTATCAGGGTCAATATCCCATTGGGAGATGTGGCATAGGGGGCAAAATAGAAGTGTCCCCTTTTTTTCCCAGTGAGTCTACCATTTAAAGGTGGCTTAACGGATGGGAGAACAATGATGTTAAGGGGGTTACTAACTATGAGCACGAACGAGTTAGAGCGACTATCAGTGATACAAAAAATAGTTGATAAAAACTTAACGCAAGTACTTGCCGCTACAACTACGCTAGCCAACTTGACCACAAACAAACAACCTGGTATAATTTTATACAAATAAATTTGGCAAGCATGATATGAATAGTATTTCAGAATCAAATTTAATATTAAGCGAGATGACAGATCCCGCCATCTTGTCATTGTCAGCTTATACCATGTCACAGCTTCAAGGTATTGCTTTTACCAAAACAAACGAGTCCATCTATGTTGGCGCGAACCAATATAGCTCCCACCTTTATGGTCTTAAAGATCCTCAACAAATAATAGGCCTTAATGATTATGAGCTAAAATCTGCAGTAGTAGAATCTGCTGATGATTTTAGAAGTGAAGATAAAAAATTATTTGCTACTGGTGAATTATATACTTCACTTCATATAAATAACTATTTAAACGGCGAGCAACATATTTTTTTAACCAAAAAGATTCCTATTAAGAATTATCAAGGTAAAGTAATAGGTTTAAATTGCGTAGCAAATGAAATCACTAATCCTTGTGTTATAAAAACCATAATGTATTTATTGCGCTCTAATAAATTTTTCATAAATGATAAAAAAACAAAATTCAATCTTGGTGTGGATGACGGAAGTTTATTTAGTGAATTAAATACTTTTGAAAATGAGGTATTATATTTATTTAATATCGGCTTCTCACAAATAGATATTGCATATATGGAAAACATCTCATCTAGACAAGTTAAAAAATGCTTAGAATCAATCAAATTTAAACTAAAATGTAGTTATCAAGAACTTACCAATATATGTCTTAGAAAAAATTATCATGCAATCATGCCAAAAAGCTTACTAGATAGAATGTTTGCGCGGTTGGTGCTTCCTAATAAAATGTTTGAATCAATGACTACTAATTCACAACTATGCGATGAATCTGTTAAATACAAGTTTAAAGATAAACAAAGAAATTCATTTCTTACGTTAACCCAACAGCAAAGCCAGTGTTTATATTATCTTTTACAAGGAAAAGGAATAAAAGAAATTTCTCTTGAACTACAATTATCCAGTCGAACGGTTGAGCATTATATTACAGACTTGAGAAGAAAAAATGGTTATGATTCTACCAAGAAATTGCTAATTAACGTGTATTTTGACCTTTTTGCCTAAGGGCCAAGTAGTACGTAGCCTTGATGCAGCCGCAGGCGTAATCAAGGCTACTTGTTTTTTGAGATGAACATCTTTAAAACTTCAGATATTCTGATGATAATGGCATTAGGTATAGGTTTATGATGACCACATCAACCGGAGTAGTGATACTCTTTAAATTGATTCTTATCATTGGTTAATAACTGCATTAATTTTGGATGTACGAATAATTTTTCTTTGCCAGCGGATACTTCTTGCAGCACACCTATCTCGCATAGTTTTTTTAAATAAGTAGATGCTGTCTGGCGACGAACCAAACCAGTATCTATAAGATTTTGAATACGACAATATGGTTGTTCAAAAATAAGATTAACCAATTCGTAACTATAAATGCTCGGTGCCTCATGTCGCACAAAATCAATTGTATTATCTATAAGCTGTCGAATAGCATTTATTTTATGGTAGGTAAGCTGCGCCGTTTGAGTAATGGCTTTAAGCATATAGAGAATCCACTCTTGCCATTCATTTTTTTTCGTTACATTATCAAGCAAGCGATAATACTCTTTTTTATGACGCACAATATAATGACTAAGATATAAAATAGGCAGTGAAAGCAATTTTTTCTCTATCAAAAAAAGAATGTTGATTACACGCCCGGTTCTACCATTACCGTCCAAGAACGGATGAATTGCTTCAAACTGATAATGAGCAACAGCCATGCGAATAAGAGGATCTAAATCATCCTCACCATGAATAAATTGCTCCCAATTTGATAATAAATTACGAATAACAGTTTCACCCACGGGTGGTGTATAAATTACTTCACTGGTAGCCGAATTTGCAATTGTGGTACCAGGTATACAACGTATATCCATATCAGCATTCTTGATAGTGGAACATACCGTAACAAGCGTCCCTACACTTAAAGGTCTATCTTTTAATACCATAAACCCCTGATAAAGTGCCGTTCTATATCTTAAAGCTTCTTTGGTCGCAGAGTCCGCATGAGTATCTTCATGAGCAAATTGAAAAAGTTTATCGGTAGTTGTAACGATATTTTCAATCTCTGAGCTGTCTTTTGCTTCCAACAAAGGCAGCGCGTTAATTAGTAAACCTTGATTTGGCAGCAACTCACCAGCCTGTTTCAGCTCCGCTAAGGCTGTTCTCGCTGGAATACAAGCTTTTAATATTTCAATGCTTTCCAGTACAGCTTTTGGTGGCAGGTAAGGCAACTCATTATACGGTTGGTTAGAATTAAACGTCATGTTTAAAAACTTAAGAAATTTCGACATATTATAAGTATATGTTTATGTCATCGACATATCCATACATTATGTCGAAAAAATTGATTTTTTTCGACATATGAACAACTAATAGGATAATCAGTACGTAGTACGTAGCCTTGATGCAGCCGCAGGCGTAATCAAGGATCACTGACCATGAAGCTCCAGAGATCCTTGATTACGCCTGTGACAGAACCGCCACTTAGGCCAAAGAAGAAATATTTTCCAACGGTTTTGGTATATTATCTAATAGTTTTAATCCGCCATCTACTCGACCAGAAAAGACGGTGTACCTTGATTCCGAAAATCTGATTGAGGCTCGTTTAAGAAGCTCAGCTACTTCTTCACGTCCACTTATCAGAGCAATATCGAGAGGTGAAATAGGCACAGCCATTGTATCATGGCCAGCGCGTACCAATTCTTCTATTTTAACGCCCATTCTTTGCATCATTTCCGGTGTATCACTTGAGCAAGGAGTCATTAATGTTGCTACAGAAGCAACCCAAGGTCGATTAATATCGACATTTTTAGATATTAAAAACCTTACACAGTCTATATGTCCATTTTGTGCAGCCATAAAAAGAGGAGTTACACCATCTTTACCTGGTATACCTAAGTTTGCACCT
>CAMDMN010000264.1 GCA_945901965.1 Legionella genomosp. 1
CGTATTGCCCATACAGCAAAAGCATTATGGTCTATTTATTTTTTATTAACTATTATTTGTATGTTTTGTTATTGGCTTGCTGGAATGGATTGGTTTGATGCCTTAGGAGAAAGTTTTGCGACAGTTTCTACTGGCGGATTTTCAATGCACGATGCAAGTTTCTCCCACTACCATAGCGACACTATTGAACTCATCGCGTGTCTTTTTATGTTAGTTGGCAGTACAAATTTTGCCTTACACTATATTGCATTTAAAAAACGAAGCATGTTGCATTATTGGCAAGATGAAGAATTTAGATTTTATATTACATATCTCTTAGTCGTGAGCATTATAATTACTATTAGCCTAGTTAGTTATGGAGTATTTAAAGCAGATTACCATACCTTAATAAAGGGTCTATTTAATGTTATTTCTTTAGCAACTACAACAGGCTTTATTTCAGCACCATTTAGCACTTGGCCTACATATATACCTATCTTAATTATGTTATTAGCAATAATTGGCGGCTGTGCTGCATCAACATCTGGAGGAGTGAAAGTGTTACGCGCCTTACTTATTTATAAACAAAGCAAACGAGAAATGGCGCGTTTATTACACCCCAATGCTATTACCCCGATTAAATTTGCTCATCACATCTTAGCTGAGCCAATTTTACAATCTATGTGGGGCTTTCTTTCGGTATTTGTGGCTCTTTTTTTAGTGTTAATGATTATTTTTATGGCTCTAGGCAATGATTTTATTACTTCATTTTCAGCTATTGCCGCATCCCTTGCCAATGCAGGAGCAGGACTTGGCACCATAAGCTTAACTTTCGATCAACTTAGCATACCAAGCAAATGGTTATTAATGTTTGCAATGATTGCCGGACGCTTAGAAATTTTCTCATTACTTATACTTTTTTCACGACAATTTTGGCAAAAATAACGTAATTCCACAGCAACATCATCCCGAGTGCCAGGCACGTCATCCCGAGTGCAACGAGGGATCTCCATTTGCTAAAGATTGTGCAATATTCAGGAGATCCTTCGCGCAAAAAACACGCGCTCAGGATGACGTGCTGCTATTTTAGCTCTGTATGACGTGCTGCTATAAAGCAGATATTTATCATAAACTAGCGACGAGATGCAGGTGTACTCATCACTGATGGTAATTTAGTGGTCTGGATGCTAACAGTAGCGGCTGTAGAAGGCCGCTCACCTGCTACTGCTGGAAAAAACCTAGGTTTTGCACCGCCATCTCTTACCCCGGCAGATGATTCAACTAATGATGGTAATCTAAGCTGGTCTCGATCCACGCTGGCAGTGCCTATAGGAACTGTAGGTAAGCGAGGAGCTACTTCTATGATAATAGGATGATTATACCAACCTATATTAAGACTAAGCCCAGGTGGAATCGCTGCAGTGATTTTTTTTATTTCTTCAGCACTTCGATCGTTAAGAAAACTTTCTCCTAAATCAAGAAATTTAACATGTCTAGGTATTAATTTTATCAGTCGTATAATATCGTCAATCGGTACTTCCCCAAGGTTACTCCCCCTAAGATCAATCGATGTAACTCGAGAAGGTATTGATGATATGACTGCAGTAATAGCTTTGCAGTCAAAATTATTGTAGCTCAAACCAAGTGAAGTCACTCCGGCTGGAGTATTAGCAAAAATCATGGATAAATCCATTATGGATTTATTTAAGAAAAGACTATTTCCACCCAAATTAAGTGATGTCACGGTAGTAGGAATCGCTAATAAAAACTCAACCAATTCAGCACATGATAGTAGATTGAGCAAATTTACGCTCAAATCTAGTGATGTCACATCCGCGGGCAAATCTGTAAAAATTTCTCTTAATTCATCAGTTGTTTTGTAACCAAGTAGATTTACGCTCAAATCAAGTGAAGTCATATCTTTAGGAAGACTTCTAATCTCTCGTGAAATTGCAACGGCTGATTTGCCAGAAAGTAGACGCAAAGTATAATTCATAACACCATTCTTAGTTATTTTTAAAAACAGGAAGTATAACAAAGATGTCTAAAGGTATACAATTTATGATCACCACTACAATTTTATTAACAAGTTTTAGCATGTTATTAATATTGCAGCAATCCAAACACATCTGGTACAGTGTTATTACTACATAGATGATATTTTTACGTATACGGCTTAATTAGTGGTGTAGGCTAGGAATTATTATAATGAGAATGTTTGATCAAACTCCAAATCCAAGAAATCAAAGAGTCTATGTTGTTTCATTGGATATGGATCATTGTATATTTAACCATTACTATAATTGGTTGCCTGATTGCAATCCAAGAGAAGTTATTGATAAAAATAGGGGATTTCTAGATTTTATTAGATCTAAAGCTGCTTATTATAATCACTTCATAACTTTTGTCGGCTCTGCTCGGCAAACAAAAAGAATTGATACGCTCTGTTCGGCTAAAAATAAAACTGAATCTGCTTTTACTGCCATAAAAACAATTTCCACTTATCTTAATGCAAGATTAGATGATTTTTTATTAGCTGATATTTATTTTGATTTACCTGTTGGCACTTCATTTCAAAGAGCAACCGACGAATTTTATAGAGGTGAACATTCTACAGGCCCTAATGATTATACAAAATTTACTTTAATATATGCGCAGGTTCATAAAGTAGCTAATCAATATCCTCATAATGAAATAGTCTTTGATTTTTATGATGATGGAGGAATAGCTAGGGCTAAAATTCTTAACGATTTACACCGTTATTTTTCTGAAATGCCTGACAAATTACCAGCCAATATAGTCTTAAATCTCATCCATTATGAAGGTGACGGAACTACAGATATAAGCTCTATTAGAGGCTCTGGATTTATTGATCAAAATTACCGAAGAACAGTTCATGAAATTACAAGATATAGTCGACGGGTTAAAAATATTAATTATGAAGAGATAACAGAAGACTCACTTCGTTTAGATGAGGTGGTGTTTTATCAAAGAGCAGCCCTTAAACCGCCATTACTTGATAATACCATGATAGCAATAGAGCCTATTTCACCCCCAGCAGCATTAGCTATACCTGCCTTACCAGTGAGACCTCTAAGCCTACCCATTACCATAATAAACGTATTTTGGAATTTAATATTATTTCTAATAAATATTTCAGCTCAAACTGAAATTGAGAATGAAGATGAAGATAGTGACGATGTTCTCGGCCACACACCGTGATTAATGATTAATGGACTGGGCTTCTAGGGGTTCTAGCTTAGAACCCCTGTTTAACAAATTAAGCAAACTTAACCCAAACAAATTTCCATCTTTAGCGGCTCACTTTCATGCTTACGACTCTTAGCCATGGGAAAAAATCTTAGTGATGAAAACATCTGCCCCTGCTTTATA
>CAMDMN010000265.1 GCA_945901965.1 Legionella genomosp. 1
TAAGGCATAAGAACAGCACATTCTTTATAACTATGCTCAAGAGTTTTATTAAGATACAGGCCATCGGCTAAAATTCGACCGGAATTATCGGTGCATAATGTAGGGATTTGATGCTTCTTATAGTAATCAACCATTCTACGATCAGCCACAATCATAGATACTTGATTATTTGGGTAAGTAATATCATGCATAAAATTTACAAAAGATAAATTTTTATAATGTGCGCAAAGCTCTTTAATTAATTTGTCTGCATTCATGCAATAAAATCTCTTTTTAGTAAATATTCAATAAATCCTAGTATTTATACGGATAGGATTTTTAAAGAAAATCTGCCATAGTATTTTTATATAATAATAGACCTATAAGGGAAAATAGGAAAATGGATGATATAAATTGTGAGCATTGTTATCCTGAAAAGAGCTATCATGTTATAAAAAAAATATTTACCATGATTGATTATTTTGCAATAAATCCATCAACCTATATTTTATCTAAGCTTTTCCTCCTCTCAGAGAATGATTTTTTACGATTCGATAGTCTATTAAATAAGTTACTCACAATTATTTTGCAAAAATTAAAATTACGAACCAAAACTAATATTATTGATAGAGCACAGTTTAATAACACCATCCTTGCATTATGGGATGAGGCCATAAAAAGAGGCCTAGAAATATATAATTTTAAAGAATTAAAATCACATACACCTCAGTTTTTATTAATTGCAAACCAAAAAAAATACTATTTTATCCAAACCCCTATTTATCTTATTTTACAAAAAAATATTAACTTTGATTATGATATAACTTACGATAATAAATGGATATTTAAAAAAAAATTAATATCCCATGATATACCATGCCCTGAAGGGAAGGCTTTTATTTCTTGTAAAAATGCTTGCAAGTATGGGATAAAATTAGGGTTTCCTCTTGCCGTCAAGCCATTAACTTCCTCATTAAGCATACATGTTTCTTATAATATTAAGAATCTTAAGGAATTAAAAAAAGCTATTAAAGTAGTAAAACAAGTTGATTGTCGTGTGCTTATTGAGAAACACATCCCTGGAAATGTCTATCGAGCATTGATTGTTAATAACACATTAATAGCGTGTGCTATGCGCCAACCAGGATATGTTATTGGGGATGGGGTCTCTTCTATCAGCAAATTAATTGAAAATAACAAATTAGCTACACATAAAGAAACTAATGATATCTACTTAAAAAAAATTGTAGAAGCCCAAAGAGTTACTCTTGATACTATAATCGACGATGGACAACAGATCTTCATTTCAAAAAAAGTTACATTTGGATCTGGCGCAAAAATTACTAATGTAATGGATCTTATCCACCCCAAGAACAAACTTTTATTAGAGAGAACACATCAAATATTAAATTTACCACTTACAGGTCTTGACTTTATTTGTGAAGATATTTCAATTCCATGGCAGAAACAACAATTTAAAATTATTGAAAATAACAGCTTCCCCTATATTGAACTCCATCATAATCCATCTGAGTGTAAACCAATCAATGTAGCCGGTAAAATTTGGGATTATGTCTTAGATAATTTAAAAGAAGTCCCTGAAGAACAAATTTCTAATGCAAATTAATGATCTATTTATTTGCTATAATAACATTATATCTCAACAAAAATTTTTAGGATGACTATGCAGCCTATGCCAGATTTAGAGCTTGAATTAAAAAAAATAATCAAGTCTGGCCATGTTCCAGCCGTGGGTTATGCTTTTGTGGAAGCTAAAGGAGATAAAGTAGAAACAACCTCTGCTGCTATTGGCAATAAAAGTACAGAACCTACAGATCCTACCCATCCAACCGTAGATCCAGATACAAGATTTCCAGCATCTTCACTGAGCAAAATTGTCTTTACATATTTGGTATTACAGTTGGTCAAGAACGAGAGAATTACATTGGATGAACCATTACATGATATTCTGCCGAATAAAAGATTCTTGGTGGGTAGTGATTATCCTGATAAAGCTAAGGAATTAACGGCTAGACATGTATTGTCACATACTACAGGCCTGCCCAATTGGGGCCAAGATTTATCCTCAACATTATTGTTTGATCCCGCATCGGAACTGGGCACGGGATATTCGTATTCAGGCGAAGCTTTTCTTTACTTACAACAAGTCATTGAAGCCACAATGGGTGAAAGTTTAGAAACTTTGGCTCAAGAACATGTGTTTAAACCTTTAGGAATGAAACGATCTACATTCTTGCCACAATCAGAAGACGACACAAATATTGTAGAGGTGCATAATCAGCTAGAAAAACCAGTTCCTTTATACGAAGTAAAGCCTCCAATTAATTCTGCCGCATCATTACTTACAACAGCCGATGATTTTTCAAAATTTATGTCAGCTTGGTTAAAGGATATGGATGATCCGGATGACTTGATCACACGACAAGCATTTGAGCCAACAAGCGCTGATGATTTCATGGCATGTGGTTTAGGTTGGCATATCTATAGAAATAAAGAAGAGGTAATCGCATATCAATATGGTGCTAACCCTAATACCGGCTCTTTTATTGCTATCAATGTTAAAGATAGAAAAGGTGCCGTGTTTTTTACAAACTCGGAAAATGGAATGAGTATTGCAAACCAAATTATGAGTTCATCTGATTTAGCCCCTATTGGCAACATGCAAGCCCTATTTGAATATAAGCGTTATAGTCAAAGTAATGAGCCTAGACGCTGGAGTCAAACTGATGAGCCAGGATGGCAAGAAACAATTAATGGTCTGATTGCTGAAGATCAGGGTAGGTTTGACGATGCTAGAGAGCATTTTGAAAACGCCTTTAGGTTATCGGGTGAGGACAAATTCAACAAAAGATGTTTGGATTGGTTTAATGAGGTACATCCAACTTCTCCAGAAAAAAAAGCATTTACCACACCATTGGAAACGTTTGTGGGCGAGTATAATAACCAATACCAAAAGGCAGAGATATCTATCAGCGATAGTGGTTTAATATTCAGTGAACTTGGTCATGAAACAAAACTTGTACGGGTTTCAGAGACTGAGTTTTTCCCTGAAAAAGACCAATATTTCAAAATAAGCTTTGTTGGCGGTCAGATGAGATACGATTCTATAGATGGTTGGAATAAACTTCTTACAAAGGAATCACAAGAATTAGAACAATCGTTACCACCAACTTCATTAACGAGTATAGAGTGCGCCTCGTTAGTGGCTGAATCAGAAGATCCTGCTTTACCTCTTAATTCATCTGTAAAATCAATACCAGATCCAAAGACTGTTGATTTGGCTGAGTGGGTGAGAGAACTAGAACATTGCACAACTGCAAAACCTATTACATATACCATATCA
>CAMDMN010000266.1 GCA_945901965.1 Legionella genomosp. 1
TGTTTTGGTTCGAGGGCCTGGATATTTTGACCCATTAACAGAAATCTCAATCCAAAATGATTAATTTCTGCCTTAATGAAGGGCCTGAGTAGCTGTGCAGCCCGGGTATAGTATTTTGTATAACCACGTAGCGCTTGTAGCGTGAGATAAAGGCCAATTTTGTTGCCAACCATCGTTTGTGTTAAACGACCTCTCACCACTATTTTTTGATCGTCATTGCGCAATGAAAAATCCGTCTCAAGCAAGTTTATGGATGCGATAGGTAATACCGCGCGCATCCCAACTAAATTTTGCAATTTGTCTTTAACCTGACTCTCTGAAAATTCCCACCAGAATCTGGCTTCGCTTGATGCGCTAACTTCGTCAATACAGCCAGAAGGATCAATGAGTTGGAATTGCTGTTTATTCACTTGGCAAAGCAGATAATTCGCCTTCCACAGATGAGAATCAAAGTCATCGTAAAATTGTAGATTAGAGGTTGTGCCCGGATTAGCCTCAATATCAAACTCAGAGGATATTTCCGAGAGAATGTCGGTGTTCTTGGCCACCTCATTTAATTCCCAGGTATTTTCTGGCAATGAATTCATTTTTATATTTGGTGTTATTGTTTAAATACTTAAGTATATTGCTTTCTAAGCGTAACAAGGAGTTTCTTTGCCTAATTTAAGAGAGTATAAAAAAGCCGGGGATTCTCTGTAGCGGCAGAATCTTACGAACACATAACAGAATATGCCTCTATACCGCTTTCAGTTTAATTTGAGTACCAATCAAACAAGTATTGAGTAGCCGGGGCGATAGTTCTACATCTCATGTTCGCCGATTTGACGATACGCTGCAATATTGCTCCCAATTAGAATGCCTTGTGGAGTTCACAGACGGCTATGTAAACTCATGACGGTGCGGCAGTAAGACTGGTATTCGCAAACCGCCTCATTCAGAAAGTAGTGCTGAAATTCCGGCAGAAAACGTGGAAAGGCAAATCATCCTACTTAAGTACGTCGATAGGAGACAACCGGATAAGCATGCAGTATTCAATAAATCACTTACACGATACTGTAATAATAAATGACTAGTATTGTTATTTTATAAAACAAATTAGCTATTCATGCCGCGAAAGCAGAAGAAAATATATGTTCTTGATACCTCAGTTATTTTGTACAACCACAACGCAATCTATAGCTTTGAAGAAAATAATGTAGCCATTCCAATCACCGTACTTGAAGAACTTGATCATTTTAAGAAGGGTAATGAGACAAAGAACTTTGAGACAAGGGAATTCATACGCATTATGGATAAACTGTCGGCAAATCACTCATTGCAAAATTGGATTCCCATTGACAAACCGAATCACGGTCAATTTAAAGTGATTATGCAGGAACAGACAAATGGGTTGGATGCTACAAAAATCTTTGGAGAAAACAATGCCGATCACCGCATTCTGAATGCGGTCATTTCTTTGAGTGCAGAATATCCAAAAAACAAAATAATCTTGGTAACCAAGGATATTAACTTACGACTTAAGGCAAAGTCCCTTAATATTGCTGCAGAAGATTTTAAAACCGGGAAAATCAAAGATTTGGAATCCTTGTATACCGGCAAGACTGTTATAGCGGGGTTGCCTAAAGAGATTATTGACAGCATCTACACGAATGATTTTTGTATGCCTGAGGACGTTGGCATTAAAGCTCCTATTCCCAATCACTACTTTATCCTGAAGAACAGTAAAACTTCTGTTTTGGTATTCTATAATCCGATATCGCAAAGAATTGAACGCATTGAGAAGAAATCCGCCTATCGGATTGCACCGAGAAATGCAGAGCAAGTTTTTGCTTTGCATGCGATCATTAATCCGAATATAAAACTGGTTACCTTGCAGGGCGTCGCAGGGACGGGAAAAACGTTGCTGGCACTGGCTGGTGCGCTTGACCAGAAAAGGCATTTTAAGCAGATATATTTGGCACGACCGGTCGTACCACTCAGCAATAAAGACATTGGTTTTTTACCCGGTGACATCATATCAAAGCTCAATCCGTATATGGAGCCACTGTGGGATAACCTTAAGTTCATTAAAAGTCAGTTTAATGAAAAAGACAAAGAATATAAAAAGATTACTGATGCGGTCGATCAGGAAAAGTTGAAAATCACCCCTTTGGCTTATATCAGGGGCCGGAGCATTTCAAATGTCTTTTTTATTGTGGATGAAGCGCAGAATCTGACTCCCCACGAAGTAAAAACCATCATTACTCGCGCAGGTGAAAACACCAAGATTATATTTACCGGCGATATTTACCAAATAGACACGCCTTATCTTGATTCCCAGAGTAATGGATTATCTTATCTCATCGATAAGATTAAGCATCATGAAATCTACGCGCATGTGCGATTAGAAAAGGGGGAACGGTCAAATCTGGCTAACTTGGCCAACCAATTGCTTTAAAATTGCAGGCTTGTTTATGTTGGGATCTCATCCGGCTAATAACTCTAGCGGGTTAAACCAAAGTGCTACAGATGAAGAGCAATTTATTCAGAGGCTAAGAAAACTCTGAATAATTGTCATTTCGAGCATAGCGAAAAATCTATAGTATTGATTGCCAAAGATTCCCCACTTTGTTCGGAATGACATATGACAGTTATTCAGAATTTCCTTAATGTCTTTAAGTTTGCAACAGAGCCGGCTTAAACGAGCTGGGCTGATTTGGCCGGCTCTTTTGAAAAGAGTGTGTTTATTTAAGATTCATACAATTAGCATAGTAAGTGACAGTTGCTGGCCAGTCAGAAAACATCCCTAATATACGAACATCTTTTGCCAATACATGTAAGGCATTAAACATATCCCCATCATTATTGATCACGCTGTTCTCAATATGGCTTGGATTTTGGTTCTCACCGTTAAGTGTTTGATAGTAGAAACCACCCCCCGTTGCCAGCGGGCCAGATCGTTCAAATGTCCAAGCGATAATATCCAGTCCCGCTTTTTTAGCTCGGTTTGCATACAATGAAGGAACAATTTCACCTTCTTCAAGTTCCAGCAACATCCACATCGGCGGCGCGATAATCTTTACGCCATTAGATGCCAGTTGCTCCATAGAAGGTGACCAGGTTGCAGGGTTACGGTGGTCGAAGGCAGGGTCTTCATAACGGCCGTCCAGATAAACAGCCTGTGTTCCAAATTCAGGCTCGCTCTGTATCCAGTATAAAATATCATTGATATCAAATGACTGCGCCCACACTTTAGAAGCTGGAATACCAGCCTCTTTATACTCATTAATCATTTTCTGCGCATAATCTTTTTGCGAAAACCCATTGAATGGCATAGGCACACTGGGAGA
>CAMDMN010000267.1 GCA_945901965.1 Legionella genomosp. 1
GATTTCCTTAGGTACACCAACTATCATTTTTACTCCAAATTATATAGTGAATAGTGAATTGAGATTTAAATGACCGATATTTTATTTTAAACCTTGGAAAGCCATGAATGGCTTTCAAGAGCAGCATGGATGCTTATTGCGTGTTTAAAATAAAATATCGGCCATTTAAATCTCAATTCACTATATTTGTTTTAATTGTGCAATAAGCTCAGGCACCAACACAAATAGATCACCAACTAAACCATAATTAGCAATTTGAAATATAGGTGCATCTTCATCTTTATTAATAGCAACAATAAACTTAGAATCTTTCATTCCAGCCATATGCTGAACCGCTCCAGAAATACCAATGGCTATATATAAATTAGGCGCAACTATTTTACCTGTTTGCCCAACTTGATAATCATTAGGAACAAAACCCGCATCAACTGCCGCACGAGATGCACCAACCGCAGCACCCAATACATCTGCTAACTCTTCAACTAATTTAAATTTTTCAGCAGATTGTAGCCCACGTCCACCAGAAACCACGATTTTTGCATTACCTAACTCGGGTCGCGATGATCTACTTAATTTATGACTAATGAATTTAGAATTTTTTGAATCAAAGAGTTTATCAATTAGCTTGATTTCACAAATTTTCTGCACGGCAGTAACAGCATCAAAAGCAGTAGTTCTTATAGTTAAAACTTTTTTATTATCTAAAAGACGAACAGTTTCAATTGCATTTCCTGCGTATATTGGATGGGAAACTGTATTATTATCAATAATATCGATTACATCTGAAACCTGTGCCACATCTAACTTAGCAGCGATACGTGGCAATAAATTTTTCCCAAAAGTACTAGAAGATGCTAAAATAGATGTAAATGAATCATCAATTGCTAATACAAGCTCGCATAAATTTTCAACCAACATAGATTCATAACAGACATTATCAGCCAACAATACTTCATCAACACCTTCTAAAATAGCCGCTTGCTTTGCAACTTCTTCGCAGTTAAATCCTGCCACTAATAAAACAATTTTTTCTTTAAATTTTTTCGCAGCTGTTAAGACATGGCTTGTTGAACTATTAATTGTTTTATTGTCATGCTCAACAATGATCAAAGTGCCCATTAACTCTTCTCCATCAATTTTTAATCCTAAATAATCTCTAGCAATTTGTTGAATGTATGGGCGAATCAAAGCCATATCATTACCCACAAGTTAACTTTATCTTGGCAAGTGCGCAGAACTCCGAGCCACGACCGTTAGGGAGTGGAGTCCTTGAAATTTCCACTCCCTAACGTTCGTGGCTCGGATTCCACCAGAATAGAAGAAAAGCTTGCCCACCCTACGAATATTATGAACTTATATTGGATTAAATTTCCTTTTCAAGCTAAAGTAGCTTGGCTTCATTTTTCAACTTATCAACTAATTCTTGCACCGATCCAACCTTAACCCCACTAGATCTCTTAATAGGTGCTTTTACTGCCAATATTTCAATATGTTGTTTAAGTTCCAAGCCTAAAGAATTTAAATCTATAATATTTAATGGCTTTTGCTTAGACTTCATAATATTTGGCAAAGATGCATATCGAGGTTCATTTAAACGAAGATCGGTAGAGATTACTGCAGGCAATTTTAAATCAATGGTTTCTAGCCCCCCATCAATTTCTCTAATTACAGTAGCATTTGTTGAAGAAATATCTATTTTTGATGCAAAAGTCGCCTGTGGCCAATCTAATAATGCTGCTAACATTTGCGGAGTTTGATTATTATCACCATCAATTGATTGTTTACCCATTAAGACTAAATCTATTTTTTCATCCTCAACTATTTTACGCAATATTTTTGCAATATTAAGGCTACAATGATTAACATCAGTACTAATTAAAATCCCGCGAGTAGCCCCCAATGCCATAGCATGACGAAGCGTTTCTTGACAAGGTTCCTTACCAACAGTTACAACTATAACTTCTAAAGCTTGGTTTTTTTCAACTAAACGCAGTGCTTCTTCAACAGCTATTTCATCAAAAGGATTGATTGTCATTTTTACATTTTGCGTTTCAACACCAGATTGATCATCCTTAACACGAATTTTAACGTAAGGATCTATCACACGCTTTACTGGAACCAAAATCTTCATATTATTTCCATATACTAATGAACATGTAGTTGGGACAAGTCCTAACAAGTTCAAAAAATTGTAGCCTTGATGCAGCGAAGCGTAATCAAGGTTTTCAGCAGGTTTTAAGGCTTATAAACCTTGATTATGCTTCGCTGCATCAAGACTTCTAAAATCTTATCTAGCTAACTACCTTCCAAGAGCCATCAGTTTGACGACATGCCTTACCATAAATTTGTTGTTTTTTACCACCAATTAGAGCTGTAGTAGTATATTCACGGCAAGGTTGCTCTGCAACATAATATGTTCGTGTAGGATTAACTGTATATCGATTTCCTGAGTCTGGATTTGTCCAACCAACAACTTTACCAGTAGGGGCTGTTTCTAAGGCTTGTTGCATTTCCATTCTATCTTGACGATCCATATATTTACCAATCTGCCCACCAAGATATGCACCAACTATAGCACCACCTGCAGCCGCTGCAACTTGCCCTGCACCACTACCAAATCTACTACCAAGAAGTCCACCAACGACACCACCTGCTACAGTACCAACCCCTTCATTAGTCACTTGGGTACAACCCACCATAAAAACTGAAAATGACAATGATAAAACTAGTATTTTTTTCATTTTTGCGATCCTTTGTAATGTAATTTTGCCTTTAAATTCTAACACCTTGATTAAATGTTATCTATATCCACGAACACGCGGTGACAATTGAGAAATTAATTCATAAGCACTAGTACCCGCAGATTTTGCTATAGTTTCAACGGGAATATTATTACCCCATAACTCTACAATATCACCTTCTTTCGTGTCAGGACAATCAGATAAATCAATTGTTAACATGTCCATAGAAACTCGTCCTACAATCGGTGCTTTATAACCATTAATCCACACAGGCGTATTAGCAGAAATATGGCGTGGGTAACCATCACCATAGCCAATAGGAACAACTCCAATTTTAGTAGGTTTATCAGACTGCCATGTAGAATTATAGCCAATTGGTGAAAATGGTGGGTAATGATGAATTGTAGAAATAATTGATGATAATCGCATAACAGGTAATAAACCTAAATCTCGCCCAGTACGGTCAGCAAATGGAGATACACCATATAACATAATCCCTGGGCGAATATAATCTGCATGTGTAGCAGGTAATTCTATAATTGCCGCTGAATTTGCAATACTAAATGAAATATCTTTATTAGGTGC
>CAMDMN010000268.1 GCA_945901965.1 Legionella genomosp. 1
AATTATATGGGTTACGTTTTGCCAGCCAGAATTCTATTAATTAAATTCGCTAGATATTAAATTTCATCTGCTTATGTGCGGTTAAATTAACTACCAACCTCAAATCGACATAAACTAGGAAAATCGCAATTTTTACAATTAGATGGTCGGTTTGGTTTTGGTTGGCAGATGCCTAAACGAAATTCGTTGGCTAAGTTAGTTAATTGTTGGTGCCATTTTTGGATGTTTCTTGACCATGATTCATCCTTTTTTAAAGAGCTTAAGCCTTTAATTTCTACTTTCTCCTCAGATATACCGCTACAACTTACGCGACCGGCTTTTAGTTCTAAAAAGAGTAGAGCGTTGATATTATCATCAAGTAAAGCATAAAGGAGTAGTTGTGGCGCTTCTGGTCGTTCTTCATTCCAGGGTTTATTAATAGGCAAGCTAGATTTATAGTCAATAACCCATTTATTATTTGGTGAAACTATATCTAATCTATCTATTCTTACCTGAAAATTAATACCTGCTAATTCTATAGTGAAAGTTTGTTCAACCGCAGCTACCTCAAATGGAGGCCTTTGTTTTTCCCAATCAAGACATGTATTGATTAGTTTAGAAAGGCGAGCAAATTCTACTTCTTGGATTAGTGGCGAAAATGATTGACTACGCGCATTAATAATTGGCTTTAATGCAATTTTAATAGCATCTTCAATTTGACATTGTAGTTTTTCTGAGTGTAGAGATATTAAATTTTTATGTGAGCCGATTTCTCGCCATAATAAATCTAAAATTTTATGAATTACCTGACCTCGTTCACTCATATCTGGCCCATCAGAAATTATAAGAGCGGGCTTTGCATGTAGCCTATGTGTTGCAAATGCACGGAAAGGGCATTTGGCTTGGTTGGCTAATAACGCGGTGCCTCCTCTAACAGTTTCATCTGGTGATAATGGTAAATTATAGTTTTCATTTTGTTTAACTAAGTACGAAATTTTATAATCTTTAGGTATTAATTTAGATACTAAATCAGGAAATTCTTTAATTAAAGGGCTTGGTAAATTAGGTGTATCTTTTGTCATCCTCGGGTAACTTAATACTAAATCATTGCAGCTATTTTTAAATCTTAATAATAATTGCAGCGCTAATTTAAGTTCTCGATGAGCATCAGCGTGTGGGAAAAGGTATTCTTGTTGTAATGCAATAGGGATAAATGCAGATAATTTGGTTTTACTCGGCAAACAAAGATCGGTTAAGCCACCGATCCAAATAGAGTCAAAGGTACAACCAGACGCTTCTAAAAGACCAAGAATTTGAATTGGAGATGATTTCTTTTGTGGTTGGAAAATAGTTGTTTTTGCCAAATCACATAATGCGCTTAACGCTTGCTGTTTGGTTAATAAAGGGCATATTAATGAAAATTTTAACAGATCATCTAATAAGGCTAAAAATCGTTGGAAACATTGATACGTAGTCGAATCTAGTTCATATTCTCCTGGGAAGCCAAAGTAAATAAGACGCGCTTTAAAATGTCCAATCCATGAAGTTATTGAATCTTTTTCTGGATATTTAGATAAATTATTAAGTAATTCACAAAGATTGGGGGCGTAATCTTTTAATTCTTTAATAAATGAAGATAGTAAAATATCATTTTCTTGGAGTATTTTTAAATTTTGCTTAGCCTCTGCACGGGCATTAAATTCATCTTTAGCACCTTTTATAAAGGGGGAGCTAAGCAAAGTATTAGCTTCAAGATTAGAAATTAAGTCATTTGATAACCTAAGCCATAAAAGTGCATGTGCTATTAGTGGATAATCAATTAATGGCCGGCCTAAAGAAATATTAACTTCATCTTTGGTAAAATGTTTTAGTAATAGGCGCTCGAGTCTTTGTGATCTTTCTTGTAAATTGGGAATAACTACAGCAATATTTTCTTCTTTTGCGGATAATTTAAGCTTAAGCCAGTTAATCAGATGCTCTATTTCATCGCGGTCGTCTTTTGCTTGAAATTTATGGACGGGTGTTTCTTTTGGCATTAAATCATATTGGTATTGGATCCCTAGATTTGCTGTTATTTGATTTTGTAATAGTTTTTGCGTCGGCGTGAAATCATCAAAACATGCCCATATAATTTCTGTAGAATTAACAGATTTAAGGTAGCTTAATAGATATTCTACCAAGTGTTCTTCAGTTATCGCATTCAGCAGATTTATTTGTTGATTAAATTCTTCTTGCCATTGTTGAAATTGTTTAATTTGAGGGGTAATAGTAAAACTATGTTGTTTAAGATCAATCTGCATAAGTTGACAATTAGTCCACGCATCTTTAACTTCACGCAGCAAACCATCGCTACATTCGCCATTAGATTTAAGGATTATTTGTCGCCACAAATACGTTATTTGCTGTGAATTTAATAAAAGCGGATGAGATATTTTTGGATATATTTGGCGGACTTCTTTAAATAAATCACTTAAAGTTGTGGAATATGGTAGACAATGCGGTTTATCCATATGTTTATGACTAGAAGTAAAAAAGTGCATAAAGAAATCATGTAATAACTGATTACTTAAGCGATTATTAGGCGTAATAACAGTTGCGCCATTACGCATTTTAAGAAATAGTTCAGTTCTATTTTTTAGATCTAGCATTTGTCTTTTATGTTTTTTAGGAATTAGATTACGTAATATACGAGAACTATAAGTAAATTCATAATATCTTTTTAAATCAAACTAGGTTTTTTTGACAATTTATTCGGTGTAATCATCTAAAACTCCTACCTGGCGAGCCATATCATTACCCACAAGTTAATTTTATCTTGGCAAGTTAGAGGAATCCGAGCAACGACCGTTAGGGAGTGGAGATCTTAATAACCACCCTCCCTAACGGTCGTGGCTCGGATTACTCCAGACAATGCAGACCCATAAAGGATCATCAGACTTTTGGGGCAGGTGGTTTAATTTAAACACATATAACACACGATGAGCTATAATTATCTTTAACATAGTATTTATTTCGAGCTGCCATGCCGTTTTTTTATGAAAGGTCTAATATAAAATTAGGTGATTCGGTTTCGCATAGTGGTCATGAAGTTTATACTAAAGCTTCTTATAAGCCCGCCGTTGGCGATAAGCTGCCTATTATTTATAAGAAAAACAAAAATTCCAATCCTTTATTATCAATATTCGAGGTGGCATTTGGCGAACTTGCCGCTATTTTTTTAGAAAGAAATTTAACGCCTTCGCAAATGTTAGTAAAATCTAGTAAAAATAAAATAAAAGGTCTTGCAATAGAGCATGTATCTTGCA
>CAMDMN010000269.1 GCA_945901965.1 Legionella genomosp. 1
ACTACAATCTGAGCACAGTTAGATATAATTTTTTTCTAAAAATACTATGATCCTTGGCCCAACCTACGATAAAACATCTAATTATTTATTCTTAGATTTAAATCCAATAGCTTCTAAACGTTTTTCGATACTTGGATGGGTGGAAAATGAGCTTGATAATGATTTAATTGGATCAATGTCTGATGGATCAAAAAGATAGGATTCCTGGCGAACTTGCTCGTGTGGAGTTTGCCCGTATTCTTTAATATAAAGCTCGGCATTAGCTTCATGATCTTGGCTAATTTTTAATAAAGCCCGCGCCATTGGTTCGTTATCACGCATTAACTCAACCGAGCCTGAGTCGGCCATGTATTCACGAGTTCTACTTAAAAATAAGGCAAGCATTACTGTTATTAGTGGTAAAACATAACGCAAGACCATGATAACCACTAATAAACGGTTATCATCACGATTATCGCGTTTAAATATTAAGTTATAAAATAAGAAATCAATAACTAGTAGCATTATATTAGATAAGATAGCCACAGTAAGTGTGAGTTTAATATCATGATGGCGAATATGACTTAACTCATGAGCCATAACCGCTTGTAACTCAGCCCTATCTAATTTTTCCATTAGGCCGCGTGTAATTGCAATCATGGCTGATTTTTCACTATATCCACTAGCGAATGCATTCATATAATTAGCTTCAATAATAAATACCTTGGGCATAAATTGCATTCCCGCGGCAACTTTCATTTCCTCAACTACATTATATAATTGTTTTTCTTGTAAGTTTCTTGCAGTTTCAGGAGTTATCTCATGCGAGTCTGTGCCTAATAACATGATCTTATCGTAAAAAGAAAAGGTAAGAAGTAACGAAAGACCCGCTATTCCCAACATTACTAAAGTTGCATAAGGTATCACTTTAAAGGTAATTAAAGCCAAAAAACATTGATAAAGTGATGAGCCTCGATAAGATGATTGTAAAATAAAAACATCGACTAAAAGACCTACAGCTACATAAAGCGCAATAAATGTAAAAATAACAAATCGCGTTTTCTGTTCATTACGCTTTAGTTGTAAGCGCCAATCTCCAGTCGATGCATGATAATCGTTTAAACTCATATTAAAGTTTTACCGTATAATCTTCCCGCGCCTTAATTTGATCATCAGGTAAAGACCAGTATTCAAAAGGCTTATCTAATTTTGATGCAAAGAAGTTAACTACCATTGATTCAAAAAATGACTTTTTCTTGGCCGCATATCGTTCAATGCCATCATTATAAGCTTGTTTAGCATAGGCAAGCTTATTTTCAGTATTAACAATTTCTTCTTGTAATTGCATTACATTTTGATTGGCCTTAAGCTCTGGATATTGCTCAAATACAACATTTATACCCGCAGCAATTTTCGATATGCCATTTTCCGCATTAATACGCGCTTTATCATCACCAGATTCTTTAGCTGCTTGTGCTTGATTACGAAGAGCGACAACATCTTTTAATGTAGTCTTTTCATAATCCATATATTTTTTTACTACTTCAATAAGCGACTGAAATACTTTATATCGCCTATCAAGCTGAATATCTATTTGTCGTTTATTATTATTAATAGCCTCGATTAAAGCGATTAAAGCATTGTAAATACCTATAGCCCAAAATAATAAAATCACTAATAACACTAAAATTATAATTAGAAGATTAGTCATGATTATCAACCTCAATAAAATTATCTTAATACTTAAGTTATAGCATATCTTTAAATATATATCTTTCGCAAATTATCTACATTAACAATGGTTTTAAAAACTGACCTGTATATGAATTAAGTGAACGAGCAACATCTTCAGGAGTTCCTACCGCAATAACCTGCCCTCCTTTGTCACCACCTTCAGGACCAAGATCGATAATCCAATCAGCCGTTTTTATTACATCTAAATTATGCTCAATAATAATAATAGTATTTCCTTGTTCTCGTAGCCGCGTTAATACTTTTAATAACTGCTTAATATCATGAAAATGAAGGCCTGTAGTTGGCTCATCAAGAATATATAAGGTATTACCAGTATCTCGTTTAGATAACTCGCGAGCTAATTTAATCCTTTGCGCTTCGCCACCCGATAAAGTAGTTGCCGCTTGACCTAGGCGAATATATGACAAACCAACATCTATTAACGTCTGACATTTACGATAAAGACTTGGAATGGATTTAAAAAATTCACAAGCATCCTCAACTGTCAAATCAAGAATTTCATGAATGTTTTTGCCCTTGAAAAAAATTTCTAACGTTTCACGGTTATAGCGCTTAGATTTACAAACATCACAAGCTACATAAATATCTGACAGAAAATGCATTTCAACCTTAATAAGCCCATCACCCTGACAAGCTTCACAGCGCCCCCCACGTACATTAAAACTAAATCGTCCAGGTTGATAACCTCTTGCACGTGCTTCAGGAGTATTTGCAAAAAGCTCACGGATAGGTGTAAAAATCCCTGTGTATGTTGCAGGATTTGAGCGAGGTGTTCTACCAATTGGACTTTGATCGATATCAATTACTTTGTCGCAATGATTAAGACCTTTTAATTCACGCAAGTTAAGTTGAAGTTTAGTTGTCGCGCGATTTAATTTTACCGCTGCTATTGGGTATAAAGTATCATTGATTAAACTTGATTTACCGGAACCTGATACGCCGGTTATACAAGTAATAAGACCAAGCGGTATAGAAACATCGACATTTTTTAAATTATTACAATGTGCGCCATGTAGCTCAATTACGCGTTTATTATCAAAAGGTGTGCGTATTTTTGGAACGGGTATAGACTCCGTCCCCAAAAGATAACGCCCAGTCAATGACTCCTTACAATTCATAATATCTTGAGGCGAGCCCGATGCGACAATCTCACCGCCATGAACACCAGCACCAGGACCTATATCGAGAACATAGTCTGCCGCACGTATTGCATCCTCATCATGCTCAACCACGATAACGGTATTACCTAAATCACGTAAACGTAGCAAGGTTTGTAAAAGCCTGTCATTATCTCGTTGATGTAATCCTATAGATGGCTCATCAAGAATATACATAACTCCTACTAATCCTGAGCCAATTTGACTTGCTAAACGAATTCGCTGCGCTTCTCCTCCGGATAAAGTTTCAGATGTACGAGATAAAGATAAATAATTTAACCCAACATTTACTAAAAAACCTAAGCGCTCAATAATTTCTTTATTTATTTTAGAAGCTATTTCTCCACGCGAACCTGGGAG
>CAMDMN010000270.1 GCA_945901965.1 Legionella genomosp. 1
ATGTAGCCTTGATGCAGCGTAGCGTAATCAAGGTTTATATGTTTTGACGTTGTCTGATAAAAAACCTTGATTACGCTGCGCTGCATCAAGGCTACGCAACCTACATATACTGCATTTTATAGCGAAAATAATTCTAAATTATGGTCGTGGGCCAGCAGCAAAAGCTATGGCTGTGTCTTGTTGCGTCAGATTTCTATCTGGGAAGAATGCAGAGGAAGGTCTGCCCCTTTGTGTCTGAGTTAAATTAGAAGTCGACGGAGTTTGGTCAGGATACATTTCTGCATATGTTTTAGGCGCGCCTGTTGGGCGAGGAGCAAAGGCAGAGACTTGCTGATAACTTTCAGTAATCACAACGCTCCTATCATCATCACCATCATGAGCTGGTCCTTTACGGCTGTTAAAAAGGCTTAAAACGCCACGAGCCGCCCAAGCTAATGTGCTAACAATTGCATGAGCAACTGCGCCAAGAGTAAAAATCGCAAGAGCCGCGGTCGCCGCTACAGTAGATAAAGCTGCAGTAGCTGCAAAAGTGCCAAGGGCTACAAAAAGAGGGGCAGATTTTAAAATAAGGGCTATAGTCATTACTATTGCGGGTGGGAAAAAGAGACAGTAAGCAGCAGCGGCTATCGCGCCAGTAGTAAGTGCTGAAAAGTACCAGTGTTTTCGTAACGTGTTTAACATTTTATTACTCCTTGGTTGAAAATCGCAAGAATCTTAACATTCAGTTAATAACTTGTGAACCAAAAAGAAACAATTATTTGTAATTTTATTGTTAAATTCAATTTGAAAATATAACTCACTGATAATTAGTAGGATCTTTGACTTTGGCAGCTATAAATCCATTTCTTCTTAAGGTGCAGCTGTCACAAAAACCGCAAGCCTTACCGGTTAAAGATGCTTGATAACACGATACGGTTAAACTATAGTCAACACCTAGTTTTATTCCGGCCGCAATAATTTCAGCTTTGCTAAGATGTAATAAGGGTGTCGCTATATTATAGCGTTGACCTTCAACTCCGGCTTTTGTGGCAAGATTTGCTAAATTTTGAAAAGCATCGATGAATTCTGGTCGACAATCAGGATATCCTGAATAATCTACGGCGTTTGCACCAATAAAAATATCATAAGCACCAATGCTTTCAGCAAAGCTTAAGGCAATCGCAAGAAAAACGGTATTGCGTGCAGGTACATATGTAACTGGTATAGAGCCAGAATTTTTATATTTTGGAACATCAATATTAAGATCGGTAAGTGCTGAACCACCAAATTGGCCTAAGTCTAAATTAACCACACGATGGGTTTCTACCCCCATTTTTTTGGCAATTAATTTAGCCGCTTCTAATTCATAAGAATGACGTTGCCCATAAGCAAAACTTAAAGTAAAAGGTGTAAACCCTAAATCTTTCGCAATGGCTAAACAAGTTGCCGAATCAAGGCCACCAGATAATAATATTACTGCTTTTTTCATAAGTTACTCTCATATGTAGCCTTGATGCAGCGAAGCGTAATCAAGGTTTTTATTAAGATTAGATTGAAGCAACGATAACCTTGATTACGCTTCGCTGCATCAAGGCTACAAGATATACTCTGTCAATAAAATCCAATTTGCGGTAAACTTCGCATTTATTTATGTTATTTAATGAGTAATCATGTCGAATCTTTTTTTCCCTGTAATTTTAGCAGGTGGCTCTGGTACTAGACTATGGCCATTATCAAGAAAAAATTTCCCGAAGCAATTTTTGCGTTTACAGGGTGAAACTTCATTATTACAACAAACTATGCAACGTTCTTTAATGTTACCTCAAGCTAAAACAATAGTAGTATCTAATGAGGCACATTATTTTCTTTGCCAAGAGCAATTACAAGGATTTTCTAAAGAAATTACATATATCCTTGAGCCTTGTGCGCGTAATACAGCCCCTGCGATTGCATCTGCAGCTCATTATATCGCGTCAATCGCAGGCCCTGATGCTATTATGTTTATTTTACCATCTGATCATTGGATTGAAAATGACAAAGCATGGCTTAAAGCGATGTTAGAGGGAGCTCAATTTGCTGCGTTAGAAAAAGCACTAGTAACTTTTGGTATAAAACCAACAAGTGCTAAAACTGGTTATGGTTATATTGAGGCAGGAAAGCAATCTTCAAACTCTGTCTTATCCGTTGAGCGTTTTTGTGAAAAACCAGATGAAGAGTTGGCTAAAGAATTTATAAAATCTGGTAATTACTATTGGAATAGTGGCATGTTTGTTTGTCGAGCAGGCACTTATCTTGATGAATTAAAGCAACATGAGCCAGATATTTTCTCGCATTGTGAGCAATCTGTAACTAAAGCGCAGTGTTCACATGATTTTCTACGGTTAGATACTGACTCTTTTGCTTTAAGTCCTGAAAAATCAATTGATTATGGCGTAATGGAAAAAACAGATAAGGCTTTTGTTATTCCAGTTGATATGCAATGGAGTGATTTAGGTTGTTGGACTGCGGTTTCTGAATCTAAAGAGCTTGATGAAAATGGTAATGCTTTATATGGCAAAGTAATCGTTAAGAATAGTAAAAATTGTTTAGTGAGTAGTGAAAATATTTTAGTTACTACGCTAGGAGTTAACGATCAAATTATTGTTGTGACTGATGATGCTGTTTTAGTGGCGGACAAACGTTATTCACAGCAAGTTAAAGAAATTGTTAATTCTTTAGGGCAAGAACATAGGAGTTTGGCGAATGAGCATAAGCTTGTTAATCGTCCGTGGGGCTCTTATGAAATATTAGCCGAAGGTGAAACTTTTAAAGTTAAACGTTTAATGGTGAAACCTGGAGCTAAATTATCACTGCAAATGCATCAATATCGTTCAGAGCATTGGGTGGTTGTAAGCGGTGAGGCTCTAGTTGTTAATAATGAAAAAGAGATGCTTTTAACTGTTAATCAATCAACTTATATCCCTAAAAAAACGTTACATCGCTTGAGTAATCCAGGCAATTTGCCTTTATTTGTGATTGAAGTTCAATCTGGTAGTTATCTAGGTGAAGATGATATTACTCGTTTCGCAGATATTTATCAGCGAAAATTAGAAGAAGAGAAAGAGCCTACTCTAGTTTAATTATATAATAAATACATCCAATATCGATGATCCTTGTTATATTTTTCAGGGCCTACACAAGAAATATTAATTAACGATTAAATGTAGGGGCGACCGGCGGTCAAATGTGCGTCTTTGCGAGGTACGAAGCAATCCAGAGGCCTGCAAT
>CAMDMN010000271.1 GCA_945901965.1 Legionella genomosp. 1
GGTTGTCTTCTAATGCTTTTCGTTTACCTGTTTCATATAGAATTGCACTACAACCGTCATGATCAAGAGAGAAAAAGATGTTTGGCATAATAATTACCCCTAATATTTTATTTCTTTAATAACAAAGAAATTACTGTATAATAATTATACTGTATTTTTATTAAGGGATAATTAAGCGTGTATTGTAATTTGAATTTTAAATGAGTTGCATTTGAAATTTAATCAACTATATTTGTAGCAAGTGTAGCTTATAAACAAAGTGATAGGGCTAAATTTTCAAAGGAAGACCAAATTTGGTTGGTTTTGGATGTTTTGATTAATTCATCTATTTCTTTGCCGTTATTTAATAGTTGTGTAAGTTTAGGTAGGTTTAAACACCTTAGAGATTTTTCATAGATGGCCGTTTTTTGTGGCCAAATTTTAAGCTTAGAACATGCATTTGCAAATGATATTGATTGTTTTAATAAATATGATAGTTCAATTAAAATCCTAACTTCTTGCATTAATACCCATAAAATTAAAGTAGGTTCAACATCATTCGATTTAGCCTGTCTTAATAAATATATTACATGTTCTTTATTAGCTTTAAGACAAGCATCAGATATGTCATAGAGCTGAAATTCAGATTGGTCATGAAGTTGAGCTGTTATATCATCTATTGTTAATGGTAATTTTGGATCTGAAATAAGAGCCAATTTTTCAATAAATTGCGCAGCTGCAAGCATATTACCTTGTGAATATTGATAAATTAAATTAGTTGGATCTTTTTCATGATTAATAGCTCTTTGATTTAGTTCTTTTCTTATCCATTCTTTTATTGATGATTCAGTGTCTACAGGTATTTGTACTAATCCTAAATTATTATCAGATGAAAGCCACTGGAGTTGTTTTGGAGGAACTAAATTTGCGCGAATTATTATAAGACAATCTTTATTTATCTTTAATAAATATTGCTTAATAACTTCTTTGCCAACATTATCAATTGTTTTTTTATTAAAGCGAATATCAATTAAGGTTAACTCTGTAAAGAGTGAATAGCTATACGCTTCTTCAATAATTTTTTTCCAGTCAGATGGTGTATTAATATCTATAATTTTCTCATCAGTTTCACCACGCATACGCCAATATTTTTTAATATTTAACGCAGCATCATTTAGTAAATAGGGTGAGTGGCCTGATAAGACATAGATTGATTGTAAGTTTTTTTTTAAATTAGGGATTAGTGCTTGATATTTAATAATCATATTAATTAGTTACACTTGGTTCGCCGCGGCTTAGGCGATATAAAATTTGAATTACCGCTTCATTTATCATTTCTTTCTTAAAATGGTCCTCTTCATCATTAGAACCAAGAATTCTATTAGAGTTAATAGTCACGACCCTTGTAATATTAACTTGACCAGGTGGAATAATTTCCTCTCCATTAGTTTTTTGCAGTTTAAAACGAACTGTATATATTAGTTGGTATTGTCTCGGTGTAGTACTTGAGCTAATACTTAAAATTTGTTGCTCGAAATTATCACTATCAATAATTAACCAGTACTTAGCTTTTGCTAAGTTATCAGTTACTTGAACATCATTATCTTTGAGTTCCTCGGATATTAAAGGATTTAAATATCTATTGGCATTATTAATAATTGCCACGGAGTTTAACCATGGCAAATTAGTGTGCGTACCACGTAAATGAAATCCACAACCAGAAATCATTAGAATAGAAACTAATAAAAAACTGTGGATTATTTTCATTACTTAACAACTAAATTAATCAAATGTCGATGGGTGATAATAATAGTTTTTACTAATTCCTTATCAGTCATAAATTGTTTCGCTTCCTTTTTAGCCGTTTCAATTAAACTATCTTCAGGCGTATCAACATTAGCATTAAACTGAGCCCTTAATTTCCCATTAACTTGGACAACAAATTCGACTTCATCTGCTTTTAAAGCAGATTTATCATATTTTGGCCATGGAGCATCAATGATTACTTTATCAAAGCCTAGTTGCTGCCATAGATGGTGGCAAATATGTGGGGTAATTGGTGCAAGTAATTTTAAGAGAAAGGTAAAACCTGAGTGGATAAAGTATTTGTCTTCTTCAGTTTCAATTTTATATGCGGATATTTCATTAAATAGCTTCATACAGCCAGAGACCACAGTATTAAACTGTTGACGTTCATAGTCAGTATTTGCTTGCATAAGAATTTGATGAACATTTAAGCGCGATTTTTTTAACCGAGCTTCACAATTAGACCAGTTTATATCATTATAACCATCGGTAAATGACTCATTAATTTCTTGAATCATTTGTTTATTTTGATATGAAAATGCCCAAATGCGTTTTAAAAACCGATGAGCACCTTCAACACCACTATCTGACCATTCTAATGATTGCTCAGGAGGTGCTGCAAACATAATAAATAAACGAGCAGTGTCAGCACCATAGGTATCAATTAATTGATTTGGATCAACAATATTTCCTATAGACTTAGACATTTTATGTCCATCTTTTAAAACCATTCCTTGGCTTAATAAGGAAATAAAAGGTTCATCTGAATTAACAAGTCCTTCATCACGCATTAATTTATGAAAAAATCGAGCATAAAGTAAATGCATAACAGCATGTTCAATGCCGCCAACGTATTGATCAACTGGAGTCCAATATTTTACACGGTCATCAAGCATCGCATTTTCTTGACCTTTACAGGCAAAACGAGCGTAATACCATGAGGATTCTACAAAAGTATCAAAAGTATCTGATTCACGTGTTGCATCTAAGCCACATTTAGGACAGGTAGTATGAATAAATTCACTACACTGAGCTAATGGTGATCCTGCTCCAGTCAATTCTACATTTTCAGGTAAGACAACTGGTAAATCTTCTTCACGAACAGGGACTATTCCACATTCTTCACAAATGATCATAGGTATTGGAGTTCCCCAATATCTTTGTCTTGACACGCCCCAATCACGTAGCCGGTAATTAACCGAAGATTTTCCAGCATCATCTTTTTCTAGAGTAGTTGTAATTTCTTTTTTAGCAACGGTTGAAGTTAAATCATCAAATTGTAAAGAGTTAATTAGAGTGCCTTCGCCAGTAAAAGCCGAGGTTTTATAATCATGTTTAACATCATTAGATGGCTTAATTACTATTTTAATAGGAAGTTTATATTTTTGAGCGAATTCATAATCGCGTTGATCATGCGCAGGTACTGCCATAACAGCCCCAGAGCCATAATGCATTAGAAC
>CAMDMN010000272.1 GCA_945901965.1 Legionella genomosp. 1
CTTAAATTCGCATTGTGCATTTATGCGGCGACATATTTCATTTATAAGTTCGCTATCAAACCCAGTATAATGACCTTTATTGTCACTGCCCATAATAAAAGGTGGGCTAAATGGCGTTATTCCTACTTTAATTTCATCAGCGCGAGCTACGATTAGAGTAAAGAACAAAATAAAAAAAGTAATAAATCGCATAATATTTACTCTCCATAGACTATCTTGACATTATTGCCTTAAGCATATTCATGTTAAACTACATTATTATTGAAGAATTTTAAAGTGGAGAACAATATGAAATATATTTTATTGCCAATTATATTGCTTCTTTCGCTAGCTTCTAATGCCAAAGAAATTTTCCCCCCGCTGTGTAAACCAATTATGGTTAATCATGAATTGTTAAAATTATCCGCTGAAAAACCAGCAATAGTTATGATTCATAATTTATCAAATGCAGAGCTTTGGTTGACCCATCAGGATAAAGACCCAAGTGCAAATGCAGGCTGGAGTAGTAAATTGCAAACCAATAATTGGTCGGCTCTTGCAATAGATGAAAAAGCATTTGGTATAAGTTGTATTGAGTCACAACCAGGGCATGAACAACAGGTTCCTTGCAGTGGGTTACTTGCTGCATGTGTTTGGTCTAACGTAGAAATGCCGGAATCTTTATCAGGTACATTTTGGGCGGGAGAAGATATGACCTTATCTGCATTGACCGCACATGTTGGAAGCCGTGGGGTTGTTTTACCTGTGCATTAGTTAGCTTAACTTATTCACGCTCTTTTTCTAGGCTTAAAGTTTTCTAAGTGATAGACTGGAATTAATTAATTTAAATCTTTGGTGCAACATGAGTAAAAAATCAAAACCCCCTTTTTATAAAAGTGATCCTTTCTATAAAAGAGAAAGTGAAAAATATGAAATCCCAGTTCCTAGTCGTGAGCTAATTTTACAAGTTTTACAAGATTTTGGTAAGCCAATGTCACGTAATCAATTAGTTGATAAATTAGAAATAGATGAAGATTCTAAACAGGAAGCATTAGGCTTTCGTTTTCGTGCGATGATTCGCGATGGTCAGATGATGTTAGATCGTCGTGGGCGATATTGTCTTTTAGAGCGGATTAATTTAAAGCGCGGTACGATACAAGGTCATCCGGATGGTTTTGGTTTCTTCATTCCGGATGAAGGTGGTGATGACATGGTCTTATCAGCCAAAGAAATGCAGGCAGTTATGCATGGAGACATAGTCCTTGCTTATCAATCAGGTCTTGATCGACGCGGTCGTCCTGAGGGAAAAATTCATGAAGTTATTGAGCATTCAAATGTTAGCGTTGTTGGGCGATATTTTAGTGAGCATGGTGTAGGAATTGTGGTTCCTGATAGTAAGCGTCTCACGCAAGATATCTCTATTCCGCTTGAATCCTCTTTAAATGCTAAAAATGGACAAATTGTTTTAGTTGAATTATTGGCATACCCTAGCAAGCGCAGTCAAGCCATCGGTAAAGTCATTCATATTTTAGGTGAGCATATGGCTCCTGGTATGGAAATCGAGGTGGCAATTTTAGCTCATGGTCTTCCTCATGCTTGGCCTGATGATGTTAATAATGAGGTTGTAAAAATCCCGCAAAATGTTACTAAAGAAGATATAGTTGGCAGAACAGATCTTCGCGATTTGCCATTTGTAACCATAGACGGTGATGATGCTAAAGATTTCGATGATGCTGTCTATTGTTATCCAAAAGAAAAAGGTGGGTTTCAACTATATGTAGCAATTGCTGATGTTAGCCATTACGTTGCTATTGGATCAGCCCTTGATAAAGAAGCGGCAAGACGAGGGAATTCAGTTTATTTCCCTGGAAAAGTAGTGCCGATGTTACCGGAGGCATTATCTAATGGGATTTGCTCGCTAAATCCGCATGTTGATCGTTTATGTATGGTTTCTGAACTGTCTATATCCGCTGAAGGTAAAATTAGTCGTTCACGTTTTTATCGTGCGGTTATTCATTCTAAGGCACGTTTAACTTACACCCAAGTGAGTGAATGGTTAATAGCAGGAAATTCCGACGAAAAACATAGTTCACTTATGCCTATGATTCAATCATTATATTTACTTTATGGCATATTACATAAAACCCGAAAAATCCGTGGCGCTATGGATTTTGATACCACTGAAACAAAAATTGAATTTGATGAAAATAGGAAAATTCAGCGTATTGTTCCCGTAATTCGTAATGATGCACATCGTCTTATTGAAGAATGTATGTTAGCGGCAAATGTAGCCACAGCTAAGTTTTTAGAAGAAGCGAAAATCCCGACGCTTTATCGTGTGCATCCGGCTCCTGAAGAAGAAAAAATTATTAATTTAAGGAAGTTTTTAGGCGAATTAGGTATGCAGTTAGGTGGCGGTAAAAAGCCAAGTCCAAAAGATTTTCAACATACTTTAGGCTCAATTGGCGACAGGCCTGAGAAGCATTTAATTGAAACAGTGATGTTACGTTCTTTAAAACAAGCACAATATATTGAAGCAAATGATGGTCATTTTGGTCTAGCATATTCTGCTTATACGCATTTTACTTCACCTATTAGGCGATATCCTGATTTATTAATTCATCGTGCAGTAGGCTTTTTATTAGATAAAAAACCAGTTGAAAAGTTTTCTTATAAAGAAGACGATATGAATCGTTTAGGAAAGCATTGTTCATCAACAGAGCGACGTGCTGATGAAGCAACACGTGAAGTTGTGGCATGGTTAAAGTGTGAATACATGCAAGATAAATTAGGCCAGGTTTTTTCTGGTAGAATTTCAGGGGTTACAGGCTTTGGTATTTTTGTTGAGCTTGATGAAATTTATGTTGAAGGTTTAGTTCATGTTACTTCACTAAAAAATGATTATTATGCTTTTGATGCTGCAAAACATCGTTTAGTTGGTGAGCGTGGTGGTCATTCTTATCGCTTAGGTGATAAAATGACAGTTTTAGTCGCTCGTGTAGATTTAGATGAGCGGAAAATAGATTTTGAACCTGTAAGTGAAGAGTTATCTGATGATTGAGCAGTATGTTTACGGAGTCCATGCAGTAACAGCCCTTCTTGCTAATAGACTTCGTCCAACTAAGCTTTTGTATGTTAATGAAGAGCGTATTGATAAACGTATACAAGATCTTATTAATTTAGCCGAGTCTCAAAAAATTTCTATAGAGAAATTATCAACTCAGAAAATGAATCAACAATTTTCTGAATATACCCACCA
>CAMDMN010000273.1 GCA_945901965.1 Legionella genomosp. 1
CGCACAAGAGCTTCATGCGCAAAGATGGCAGCAGCAACCCGCCGGATGACAACAGCCGCAACCCAAGCCGGGACTTTGCAGGGGAAAAGCGCAGTAACGCCACCCGTGAATCGACCACTGATTCCGATGCACGCCTGGCGAGCAAGAGCGACGGCGATGCCAGTCGTCTGTGCTACATGGGGCATGTATTGATGGAGAACCGTAATGGCCTGGTAGTAGATGTCAGCGTATCGGCGGCAACCGGAATGGCTGAACGGGAGGAATCGCTTAAGCTGTTGCAAGCCCACACCAAATCGGGAGCCACAGTTGGAGAGGATCGTGGTTACGACGTAGATGCACACATCAAGGCAGTACAGGCACTGGGGCGTGATTGCGCATGTAGCGGCCAAACGCAAAGGCAGCGCCGTGCCGGACGACATTCGCCAAAGCGAAGGTTATGCAATCAGTCTGAAGATTCGCAAACGAATTGAGGAAGTATTCGGCTGGATGAAGACAGTAGGTGGAATGCGAAAACTAAAACTAATCGGGCGCGAGAAAGTCAGCGGACAGTTTCGATTTGTTGCGGCCATTTACAATCTGGTACGTATCGGAAGCCTGACTGGTTGGTGGGCTGGCTCGCACACATAGGGACAGTACGCCCTGAATCCGCATAAAACGTGCGGATAAGGGCAAAAAGACGGGAATTGCAGAAAATTCTCACAAAATTGCACAAAGAATGAACATTCCGGATAAAAAAACAGATCTGGAAGATAACCGAAATGCTCGCAGCTTTTTAAAAACGAGAATTCAGACTGAAAGTGCCAGGTTTTTCAACGGCCTGCTAGATGTTTCATGATATTTCTTCAACTTGCGTTAGGGTAGAGTAGCTTCTTCTTGTGTTACCTTTTATTTTGTTAGAAAAATAGTCAAAATAATTCCAGCAGAAATTAAAGTAATAAATGAAGCAATAATATTCAATATTGCAGTTTGTCTTGAAGTTGTCATTGTTTTGCAGGCTTCATTAAATTCAGCATGCAATTCAGCTTTCCAGCGCTCAATAATAATATTGGATTGTTCTTCCATCACTCGCGCAATTTCATTTTTGCTTGTCGTTAGTGTTGTATTGAGAATTCGGTCAGAATGGTTTTTAGCTTGAAGTGACAATTCAGAAACAGTCACTTCAAGTTCACTTCTGAAATTATCCAATAATTCCTGCTGTGCAGCCTTGCTATCCGAAATGAGGCGATCATTCATGGTATGCAATATCATGATTGGATCATCTTTTGATACGGCTATGCCATGATCGGATGCGATTTGCTGGATAACTTCATCAATCTTTTTATCGATCGTACTCATGCTAATACGGCTTGTGCCCCTTCTAATTGCTCAAAGAGTTGGCTTTTAACTATTTTAAGCCGTTGGCGCATCATAATTGTTAATTCTGGTTTATCTATCGCATCGTCAAAAGTCAATTTAGCTTGTAACATTTCACTTAAATCACGACCGAAAGTTTCAGCCTTATAGTCTGGTATTTTGATAATAGCTGATACGCGGCTTTTATTATCCAAATAAACTTTCATTGATTCGAAACTCTTACCATTTGATTCTATCTTTCCCCAGAAAGGGTTAAGCCACACGACAAAAGTAATATCACTCGAGAACTGTTTAATCATTAAGCCAAACCCATTTAATGTATCTGATAGTGCCTGACCGCCAGTAATTACGGTATGCACGATCAGCTCATGTCCCATTTCTTTAAGCAGGGCAGGTATGTGGTTACTAATTAAATAATGGGATAAGGCCACGAAGGTGCTGGCGCCGTTATCAATCACTACATCTGATTTACTTTTGGAGATTAATTCAACCAAATTATCAAATTTACGAGGATCAATTTCATCGCCTTCCATTAAATCTAGTTTTTTAACATTTAATTTCTTAAACCCAAGGAAAGTGGCATTCACCGGATCGGTATCAATACAAAGCGTATCTTTTTTCTTGGCGTAACAATGTTGTGCAATGATTGATGCGATGAAAGATTTACCAACGCCTCCCTTGCCTTGCAATACCATATGTATTTTAGCCATTATGAATAATCCTTTGAGTTAAATTATGGAGAAATAATACTTCTGACATCATTGGATGAATCTAAAACAATTTTATAGTCATCCAACAAGATCATCTAAATTGGATTCATTATTCCATTCAAAACCTTCCGCTTTACCTACATCCTTAGCTAATTTCTGTGTTTCTTTTGCTTCAGTTTTTGGTTCTAATTCATTTTCTTGACTTAATCTTTTACCACTTCTTTTTCTTTTAAAAGCCGTGTATTCGGTGTGTTTTTTAACCAGCCTCAAGAACACTTGATAGCTAATTACAATCTTTTTTTCTTCGTGCAATAACTGCCAGATATCCTTAACCGACCACCCAGTATTGATTGCTGAATTTATTTCATCGCGCAAAACAAAGAAAATCGCAAGATTTCGTTTGGCATGTTGTGAATCACTATGAGCTAACTTTTCAGCAAGACGCGCAGAAATATCCTTTTTCATAGCACTTATAAAGCCCAGTACAGTATTAGTAATAATTGTTGACTATAAGTTGTATTGAATGAACACACAAGCATTACCATTCAATCAATAGCATTAAGAAGTAATTCAGTAATAATTAAGAGTAATTACTAACATACATACTATACGCATAATTCATTAAAATATACTACACTTAAATAAGTCACAACAATAATGTTATACTCATTCAAGAACAATTACTACAAAATATGGCAGGATATGTGATGTTAGCTAACAAGTAAACTTGTCATCCCACATCACAAGGATCTTATTCGCACGATGTGCTCAACGATAATCCTGCTCTGCGAGGCAAGGGCAAAAGCCGAGGCAAAAGCAATCGAGAAAACGAAGAACCAACCAAAGCAATGAGTGAGACAAAAGTAAAGAATAAAAGAAAATACAAACTCCATCTAAGGGTTCCCGTTGAACCGGAAGAAGGAAAAATCATCAGGGAGCAAGCCGAAAAATGCGGCCTGAGTATTTCAGAATATTTAAAAAAACTAGGCTTAGGTTATGAGCCAACCAGCATCATGGACAACAAAAAAGTAAACGAACTGGCAAAAATAAACGGTGATCTAGGCAGGCTAGGGGGGCTTTTAAAATTATGGTTAAGTGATGATCGGCGTGCAGCCCATTTTGACAAGAAAACAATTAATGGTCTGTTAAAAGACATTGAAGAAACCCG
>CAMDMN010000274.1 GCA_945901965.1 Legionella genomosp. 1
CCAAAGTTTGTAAGCGAGTATTATATCTTGTAATAAACAAGGGCTCGTCTTCTTGTGCCTTCCTTTTTTCTAAATAGTAATCCAGATATTCCCGACTCTCTTGTGGTAATGGAATTTTATTGCTGATCCGTTTGGACTTATGACGCAAAACATCATATAAACCTTTTTGCTGATATTGTCTGACGTTTAAGGAAACCACCTCAGATTCACGAAGTCCAGTTCCCATAAGTACATAAAATAAAGCGGCCTCCATCACAGGATTTTGATTTTTACGGGTGCAACTTTTTATTCGCTGTTCGCAAGCGGATTTTAATCGCATCATCTGACGTGAAGTAAGTCCATTCCAATCAGGAGCTTCAGTTTGTAAATCTTTAACTTGCGCTAACGGGTCACCTGCTAATAGTGGACGTTGTTGATGCAACCATCGACCCACATGACGAACGGTTGCAATAGTGCGATTAATCGATGTTGCCTTATATGGTTTACCTGTCTTTTCAGAAATCGTTTTAATTAAATTTTTCTGGAAATGCTTACTTACCGCAGGAGTCCAGTTATCTACCAGGTCATGTCCTACCTCTGATTGAAAAAATTGGACGAATTTGGATAAGTCTTTCTTTTTAGCACTTTCTGTTTTGTCAGGAGCCCCTTTAACATGCACTGAATAATAATAAGACAGCCAAGCGGATAAAGAATTGGTATCAAAATGAACATCTAAAGGATGATAAATCTTATCTATCACAAACTTTGGAATTTTCGTATTTTGGCGATCCAGTAGCTCCATGGGTTCCCTTTTTTGATTTTTCTCCATTATACCCTGTTTGTGATAGATAAGGTACCGGCCTGTTGTAAAACATGGTACATTTTTGGCCAAAACAAGACATCGTCTCAAAGCCAATAAAAGAATAATTAACCTTTTAATATTGATAGCCGTAGCAGCCATGTAGGCTTGGATTTGTGTATTATCAATTCCGCGAAATTGAGCCTTAGAAAGACAATGGTAATTTTTTAGCTCATTCATTACTCCTTCAATTTTCCATAATCTCTCTCGCAATTTTTGTTTAAATTCTTCAGTTTCCATTTGAGTATTAATTTTTCTAAATAAGTCCGCATGAACATGCCTTGCTATACCTCTGATCTCCCTATTTTTCATCTGGGGAACTTTACAACTTGCTTTGATAGGACATTCGCGACAATCTTTGGCACGCGTACGATATGTAATATAGCCAAGAGAATTTACTTTACTACCTTTCAACTCAACCTTCGCAGAGCATTGATAGCTATTTATTTTGGGCTTGTAGGTAAGACCATGGGCCTCAGCATCAGTGATTTTGCCACTTCGCGTAGTAAATAAAGGGATAAAGGTACGAATTCCCACCTCGCTTAATGACCCAATAATGTCACCTGATCCATAAGCCCTATCTGCAATAGTTTCATTGAAGAAATATTTATTTTTTAGATGTTTAAGCTGCATAAGGTAGGGCTGTGAATCATGAACCGAACCTGTAGTTATTATAATCGAGGTTATCACCCGACTATCGGTATCACAGCAAACGTGTGCTTTATATTTTAAGCCTCGTAGTGCGCCTGCTTTAAAAGCCAATGTAGCATCTGGATCGGTACGACTACGGTGAGTTTTGTTCGAAATATGCCATTTATCTTGAGATATACCTTCTTTTGATGGTTTTTTATTGACAGAAATATCTTTACTCATTGGCTTCATGGAATTTAAGGAGGCGTTAGCTTGGAATAATGTACTGTCTGTCATTACGCTTTGACTATTTATTAGGCCTGCACTTTGACATTGCTTTAAAATTGATTCGAAAAATCTTTCAAAAATTACAACTTTATAACGCTTTTTAATGCGGCTTAGGCTTGCATGATGTGGTACTAAATCATTTAACGTCAGACCACAAAACCATCGATAACTAATATTATAATGAATATGTTCAACTAGTTTTCTGGTTGATTTTATTGAATATAAATAACCTATTAAAATCATTCTAAAATATAGTTCAGGGGCAATGGAGGGGCGACCATTGTTAGGGCTATAACAAGGTTCCGCCAATTTGGCTACAAAGGAAAAATCAACATGATTATTAATTTTTCTTAAAAGATGTGTCTTAGGAATTAATTTATCTAGTAACAGAAAATCATCCTGATTTGTTTTCTTAATTAATTGTCCCTGCATTTGTTTATTTTTTTAATGAAATGCCGAATTAGATCATTTTAATCATTATGTGTAAAGTTATTTCATGTTTTACAACAGGCCGGTACGTTATCTATCCCAAACTTTATTTTAAAAAATTAAATAGTTCAGACCTTAAATAAATTGATGATATGCTCTTGGAATAAAATTACTGACTTATTCATAAGGGAATAAATGATAGAAATAGATCATACAATGCTGAGTGAAGAGGCCTTAGAAAATCTAATCGTTGATGTAGTCACGCGCCAAGCTACAGATTACAGTGAATATGAAGTTCAGATTCAAGTTAAAAAAAATCAACTAAAACGCAAATTACTCACTGGTGAAGCTATCATTATATATAATGCAAAAGAAGATAGTTGCGATATTATAAGAGCTGAAGACCTCAAGTCCTTTCAATTATTAATAACGTGAGGTCTTAATGCCCAGCAAACTCCCATAAAATACCTCGTAAGCGTATAAGTTTGCGTAATTAAGAATGCTTTACTGCATTTGTGCAATTGCCCGTAGTATAAGTCGTTGTCGCTGTATCACAAATAAACATATAGTAACTTGCGGCAATAAACATATTTACTACCGTAAATGAAGCGGAACTTACAGTAAAAGTTTTCCCACTTACATAAGAAACACTTATGCTTGGAATTGCCTGCCCGATTGTAGGGGTAACATTAGGAGAATTCATGTAATAAACTATATACGATCCTTCTGAACTACCCAACCAATTCAACGCACTACCACTGAAGATTAGATTTCCTCCGGTCGCAGCCAATGAGGTTGCATTTCCAGGAGTAGCATATGTATAAGCACCATTATCTGTTGTAGTTCCACCTGACGTCGTAACTGAAACATTTACCACTCCTGCAATCCCAGCTGTGGCAGTAACTATCACTGTTGTATCAGTTGTTCCAACTTGGATCGCGGCGGGAGATATCCCAAAAGTCACAGAGTTAGTAGTTAATAAATTGGTGCCGGTTATGGTAACAGTCGTTCCCCCTCCCGTTGAACCAATGTTTGGACTAACGC
>CAMDMN010000275.1 GCA_945901965.1 Legionella genomosp. 1
TGCGAGCGCTCCGCTTGCCATAAGCATTCTGCTAGATGCTCTAATATTAAATGTTCTACTAAAGAAATGTCAGCATATTTGCTAAGTAATTGGTGATAAATTTCACTAATACCCGCAGGCCGATTAGTAGCCACTTGATCCCTAATAGCTAAATGAAGGCCCATATGCAAGAACGGATTTGTTTGACCTAACTCAGGATAGAAAGCTTTATCATTCACTAAATTTTTAGCTTCTAGCATTGGCTGATATTCAGGATGGATAGTAATGACATCAACAATTTGCTTTTCTAAAGGCAAGAGCTCTTTATTTTGCTGATGTTTTTGCCAGCTAACAAAAAATAATTTACGGGTATCTTGAACCTCATCGCCGTAAAACATAGAGTCCTTCAGGTAAATTAAATGGGAGCGTATTCTAGCGTATTAGCTTGTTTTTGCATAGGAGAGTCATGTGTCTTTAGGCCAAAGTTTGGGCAAAAGTACAGGATTTAGGCTAAAATATTAGTATTGATGTTAATAAAATGACAATCTGTAAGGACGGTTTGATTATGAGCATTTATAAGAGTGGAGATAAAGTTGCTGTTTTGCTGAGAAACAGTGAGGGTGATGATCAAACGTTTCTTAAAAAACTTTATGAGACTCTTAAAGTACTAGAAAACCTGGCAGATAACGGAGATGACAGCCACTTTGATCTTAATGCTCTGCTTGACGAACGTATATCGTTTATTATGGAAAAGCTAAATGGTTCCCGTCCTCCACGTCTTTCTAAGCCAATAGAAACTGAGATTATAGAGATTTATAATAATTTATCCATGATGAGAAATATAGCTCCACTTTCTGCTAGTAAAAAGGAAGGATTAACACTATCCGAAGAACAAACGAAATTGCAGTACGACGCTCTTCTAGAAAGTACTTCAACCGTACAAAAATTTAATCAAGGAAAAATACAATTTATGGGCCTTTCTGAGGGTGAATGCTATGGATTTGTAAGGAATATGGCCAAACCAGACTCAATATATAAAACAGGAAAATCTATTGTTTTTAGTAGGGCTGTATATGACGCTCAAAAAAATCAAGGAGATCGCAAAAAGGATAATGAAGAGATTACACGAACTCGCCTAACAAATAATATTTTCTGTCCATTATTGGAAGAACAAGCAAAGAAACTTTATGAAATAGCATCAGCTCAAGATAATGTTGGTAAGGATTTAAGTATTACATTGACCCGATCACTCGGGGCTCATGCAACATATCTAAGATATCAGAATAATGGTGAGGTTTGGTATATGGATCCAAATCATGGCGCATTTATCTTTAAAAGCAAAGAACAATTTATTGCAGCTTACCGCACCATTTATATGCATAAAAGTCAAACACCTAGAAAGGTCGATCCTTATAAATTTTATCAAGTTGAATTATTGCAAAAACAAAAAGAAAACGAGCAAGGAGATATTCAAACATTTAAGGGTAAATGGCGTAGTTTTCTAAATGGTCCAAAATATGGAGATGCATCTGTTGATTGGGGAGGGTTTGTTTCGATCACGGCCTTTACTTTTTTAGGGATGGTTGCGGGAGGATCTGTAGGCGGCTTAATCGGTACAGCATTAATACCTATACCTATTATTGGCACAGCCATTGGGGTTCTTGTGGGAGGTGCAATTGGTACTGGTTTGGGAGTATTTATGGCAACGCCCGGCATGGACGGAATTAATAGAGGATTATTAGGTGCTATAAATTATTATAGGAACGGGTTGCATAAATTTGGAGAGTCTATCAAAGATGCATTAGGTTACAAAAGAGAAAATGATATATTACCGGCTCTAATTGTAGTAAAAAAGACTACAGAAGCAAATACTACCGATGCAAGAAGAGAAGAGATTACTGCGTCTGGTACTTCGGTTAGTGCACCAGAAAAGAGCATTAATTTTGAACCGCTGATACAAAAACTAGCAGAACAAATGAGATCCCCAGATTCGCTTCTTAATTCAGAGAGAGGTTTAAAGTATGCGGCAGAACGTGGGATTATAGACATTCTAGAAAAAGCCGGTATTAAGCCACTTGAGCCATCGGTAAGAATTATAGTTTCTAAAACATTAGAAAAAGCAAAAAACATTAGTCTGAGTCAACCTGTATTACAGCAAGCACCAGAAGTTCCTATTGCTCTAGATGCTTCAGATGCTCCAGATAATCAATCTAGCTTAAAACCTTAAATTCCGAATTTATAATCGATCTATCCGAGCCGTGACCGTTAGGGAGCGGAAAATTTTGATGATTCCTAAAGTTCCGCTCTCTAACGGTCACGGTTCGGATAGATCGGGTGCATTTTGATCAAAAAACTGATTTGATACTGTTTTAAATTTAGATGGTCTTGCTCTATTGTAAATGTTGACAAGCATGCTGCTAATATGAGATATTTTCACCGCGAGGTTGGACTTGCTATGTGTCATTCCACTGGGTTAATTGGCGACACACCGATTGGCCCTTTCTATATTTTCTAAAATTGACTTAAACCTAATTTTATACTTAAAGCTATTAACAACAAACCACTACCAAATTCAACGCATCGCCATACTTTGGCGCGGGTTAATATTTTTGAAAAATAATAAGCAAGGAAGGTTAAAAGGGTAAACCAAAGAAAGCTTGAGGTGAGAACCCCAAATAAAAAAGCAACTTCTTGTCCCGGGAATTGTCCGCTACCGCCGCCTATTAATATAAATGTGTCTATAATTGCATGCGGATTTAATATGCTAAATCCTAATGCAAGCATAATATTTTGCATTCTAGAGGTGCGATTTTTATCTTCAATCGCCATATTATTTTGGCTTCCCCATGCTTTTATTAAAGCACTAACGCCATAATACATAAGAAATGAAGAGCCAAACCAAATCATATATGAGCGTAGATTGTCATTAGATTGTAAAATATCTTGTAAGCCAATAACGCTTGCGGTAATAAGAATTATATCGCAAATAAAACAAGTAAGAGCCGATATTACCGCATGATTTCGCATCGCCCCTTGTTTAATCAAGAAAATATTTTGTGGGCCTAATGTCATAATGAGCGATAGTCCAAGCAATAATCCATTTATGTAAATAGGCATAATATTAGTCTGTAAAGGTAAAGTGTGGCGCAATTATAGCACAATATGTTTTTATTTGTAACTGTTTTGTCTTCTTGTTTTTTGTAGCCTTGATGAAGCGCAGCGTAATCAAGGTTTTTATTT
>CAMDMN010000276.1 GCA_945901965.1 Legionella genomosp. 1
AAAAATTAAGTGAAGAAGGCGCATTTAATGGAATGATTAAGAAAGAAGCCTTAATGTTAACTCGTGAAATGGAAAAACTTGATAGAAGTCTTGGTGGAATTGAAGACATGGGTGGCTTGCCTGATGCACTTTTTGTGGTTGACGTTGGTTTTGAGCATATTGCTGTTGAAGAAGCACGACGCTTAAAAATTCCAGTTATTGGTATTGTTGATACAAATAATAGCCCAGATAACATCGATTATATAATACCTGCTAACGACGATTCTATGCGTGCTGTTGATATATATGTTCGTTATATAGCTGATGCAATAATTGATGCTAAACAATCTAATACAGTAGGCGGATCTGATTACGTTGAAATTACTGATAACGGCAAAGCTCATGAAAAAGCTGTTAAAGCTGAAAAGCCAGTTAAACATGAAGAAAAAGTTGTAAAGGCAGAAGCTTTAGAAAAACCTTTAGAAGAAAAAAAGCCGGTAGATAAAGTTGAAGAAACTGCAAAGGCTGAAACAGTTGAGAAGGTAGAGAAAGAAGTAAAAGCTGAAAAAAAACCTGCTAAAAAGAAATAAAGAGTTAAGCAAAGCAAACTCTGTAGGGTGGACAAAGAGATAGCGTGCCCACCAGCTCGTGTAGCCTTGATGCAGCAAAGCGTAATCAAGGTTTATTTAAACGCGAAAATTAGTGGATATGAATTGTCTTTATTTGTAGTGAGGATGAAAACCTTGATTACGCTTTGCTGCATCAAGGCTACGATAATTTATGACTTCTGGGTAATATCGCTTTGCCCACTCTACGAAAGAGCTTTTACCAATATAAATATTATTACATTAGGGGATTTGTAAATTATCCCCTTTTTATTAGCTTAAAATAAAGAGGATGAAAAATGTCTATTAGTGCTGCAACTGTTATGAAATTACGTGAACGTACCGGCGCAGGTATGATGGAATGTAAAAAATTCTTAATAGCTACTAACGGTGATATAGAAGAAGCAATTACTGAAATGCGTAAAGCAGGTCAAGCTAAGGCTGATAAAAAAGCTGATAGAATTGCAGCTGAAGGTATAATCGTTATTGCTAAAACTGCAGATTTAAGTCATGCCGTTATGCTTGAAATTAATAGTGAAACTGACTTTGTTGCTCGCGATGCAAATTTCACTGATTTTGCATCTAAAGTTGCAGACACAGCGCTTAATTTAAATTTAAATGACGCTTCTTTATTAGCAAATGAAAATTTAGCAGGTTCAGATCAAACTATTGAGCAAGCAAGACAACAATTAGTGGCAAAAATAGGTGAGAATATTAAACTTAGACGTCTACAGCAATTAAATTGTGAAGCAGGTGTTGTGGTTGGTACTTATTCTCATGGTTCACGGATTGGTGTAATCGTTGCTTTAAAAAATGGTGATGAAGCTTTGGCAAAAGATATTGCTATGCATATTGCAGCATCTAAGCCATTAGTAGTAGATAGAACTCAAGTTTCAAAAGATGATATTGAAAATGAGCGTGAAATTTTCACAGCCCAAGCGCGTGAATCTGGTAAGCCTCAAGAAATCATTGCTAAAATGATTGAAGGCCGTATTTCTAAATTTATTGATGAAGTAAGTTTAATTGGCCAACCTTTTGTAAAAGATCCAAATATGAAAGTAGGTCAATTGCTTAAAAATAAAAATGCTGAAGTTCTTTCATTTTATCGTTATGAAGTTGGTGAAGGTATCGAAAAGAAAGAAGATAATTTCGTTGAAGAAGTAATGGCTCAAGTGCGTGATCAATAATGTCTAACGCGCATCTAAAGCTTAAATATAAGCGTATTTTACTAAAATGTAGTGGTGAAGCCTTAATGGGTAGTATGCCTTTTGGTATTGATCCTGCTATTCTTGATAAAATAGCTAAAGATGTAGCGGAGCTCATTAAAATGGGCGTTGAAGTTGGTCTTGTAATCGGTGGTGGTAACTTATTTCGTGGGAAAGCGCTATCTGAAGCAGGTCTAGGTCGAGTAACTGGCGATCAAATGGGAATGCTTGCAACTTTAATGAATAGTTTAGCGTTGCGTGATGCTTTTGATCGAATTGATGTTACTGCTCGCGTTATGTCAGCTATTCCCATGATAGGTATTGTGGATCCATATCATCGACGCAAGGCTATTACTAATTTACGTAATGGTCAGGTTGTTATTTTTGCAGCAGGAACTGGCAATCCGTTTTTTACTACTGATACAGCTGCATGCTTACGTGCAATAGAAGTAGATGCTGATATTGTGCTTAAGGCTACTAAAGTTGATGGTGTATATTCTGAAGATCCTGTAAAAAATCCTAAAGCATTACGTTATGACTTCCTCAGATATGATGAAGTTTTAAGCAAAGGCTTGCAAGTTATGGATGCAACTGCTATTTGTTTATGTCAGGAGCAGAAAATGCCACTACGGGTTTTTAATATGTCTGAAGCAGGCGCATTAAAGAAGATTGTAGAAGGGGAGCAAATAGGTACTTTTGTGGGAGAATCTAATGATCAATGAGATAAAAAATGATGCTGAAAAAAGGATGAAAAAAACTATTGAATCCTTAAAGCATGAAATGACTAAAATTCGGACTGGCAGAGCTAGTGTAGGTTTGCTTGATCATGTTCAGGTTGACTATTATGGTAATCTTACTCCTTTAAATCAAGTTGCTAATGTTAGTTCATCAGATGCACGAACGCTACTTGTAACACCATGGGAAAAATCCATGATGGCAGCGATTGAAAAAGCAATTTTAACTTCAGATCTAGGTTTAAATCCTGCAGCATCCGGTAATGCAATACGCGTACCAATGCCGCCATTAACTGAAGAGCGCCGAAAGGAATTAATCAAAGTTGTTCGCGGCGAGGCTGAGCAAGGACGAATTTCAATTCGTAATGTTAGACGAGACGCAAATAGTGATCTTAAAGAATTAGTTAAAGATAAGGCTATCTCTGAAGATGAAGAAAGACGTTCTAATGATATTGTTCAAAAATTAACAGATAAATATGTAGCTGAAATTGATGAAGTTCTCGAGTTGAAAGAAAAAGATTTAATGGAAATATAGATCTAAAGTAGCCTGGTTGCTTGCAACCAGGATTCCAATCTGATAAACCCTGGTTGCAAGCAACCAGGCTACGCTACACTGCCATTAAGTTAAGGAGTAACTCATTGATTTATAACAGTTAATAGACATGTTTTTTGCTCCTTCGCTGGAAATT
>CAMDMN010000277.1 GCA_945901965.1 Legionella genomosp. 1
AGAAATAATTGGGTTCGTATATTAGAGGCATCTCGAAATCCAAATCCTGAACGGGCACTTACTACATTAACTAACCAAATCTTAGGTATAGTTCATTTTGTAGGTGCTAACCCAGTAAATGCTAACCCAGTAAATGCAAAAATTAATGATCGACAAAGTACTCATACTGCTAGTGTTCATCGTAGTGTGTCTGAATCTGCAACCAGGCTTTTTGTGAGGTATAGTGCGCATTTAGATAGTTTAAACCTAGATAAAATTATTGCCACAATAAATAAATGGGCGCACGCTTTACCATCAGGTAGTATTAATGATGCAGCAAAACGTTGCATTAAGCGATTATCTGCCACTCATTACACCTATTCCGACTCTAGTTCTGATGTTAGTACACGTCAATTACTAGCCCTTAGTTGGCTAGCTATCCATGATAAGGATCATAGGCAAGGTAGTCTTAGTGATGCTCTGCATCAATTTTGTGAAGGTCTTTATGAAAGTCAACGTGGTTACAACCTATCTGAGGAAGGATTTGATGAAGGTGGCGTTGATGATCCTATTTGCACGGCTGGTACGTTTAATAAGTTGGTTGAAAAATTAGAAGGAATACACCCCGATGTGATCATAAAACACATCACTCCAAAGATAGCCGGATTAAAATTACCCTGTGTTGTCAAAGAAGAGGTTAATCGTTACTTGGCAGAAAGGACAAACCCTACGACAGCTTCTGGATTTGTTAGTATTACAGCTCGACTAAAACAAATTGAAGAGGAGGGCGTTTCTGCCATTTGGGATGCGATAAAAGAAAATGTTTCAACGCGGATGTTTGAGGAATTTGGTTCGCTTTATATCAATAAAGAAGATGCGCGATTTGCAGGACTTGTTGACGCTGGCCAATATGTTAATCTGGGGCAAATACCTTCTTTTCAGAAGATACTATCTGAATCAGATGGGTATCGTAAATATTGTAGTGCTACTATGAAATCGTATGGCGCATTTTTTACAGATAGTTCCATGATGTTTGACCATGATGATGAGCATCAATTTGGTGAAAATACTCAAAAATATGAAGCAAGTAAAGAGGAAAATAAAAGAATATTTAATTCAAATAATAGTTAAAAATCATCCTTGTGAACGGAAATGACATTGAGTCTGATTATCAAAATAATCAGACTTAGTGCATGTATATATACGCCCTAATTAGATAAGATTGTTAATATCTCATTCTTTCCTACAAATAACCCATCTTTTATAACTTCCCTTCATCAAGGGTTGCCAATAATTGAGTTGCTTTAATTAAAATAGCTTTTTTCTTCTCTTGATCCATTTTATTCCAATTTAGGTACGCATAATTAAGTCGCGGATTATTTTTTAGTTTGTCTTGGTGTTGAGCTATAAAATTCCAATATAGCGCATTAAATGGACATGCTTTTTCACTAACTACTTCCGTTGGATTATAATTACATGACTTGCAAAAGTTGCTCATTTTTTGGATATATTTCCCGCTGGCTGCATACGGTTTGCTAGCCATTACCCCACCATCTGCATAAAGCGCCATTCCAAGAGTGTTTGGCAGCTCCACCCATTCGTAGGCATCAGCATAAACCGCCAAGTACCAATCACATACCTCTTTGGGATTAAGCCCTGCAAGTAGCGCAAAATTGCCAGTAATCATTAGACGTTGAATATGATGTGAATAAGCCTCGATTTTTGTCTGTCGCACAACTTCTTGCATACAAAACATTTGAGTATCTTTTCCCCAATAAAGTTCTGGTAATGGCCTGGATGCATTAAAGTAATTTCTACTTTCATATTCAGGCATCAAAAGCCAATATATGCCACGCACAAACTCACGCCACCCTAAAATTTGACGAATAAATCCTTCCACCGCATTTAAAGGTGCCAATTTTTGTTTAAAAGCATCTTCAACCATGCGACATAATTCTAGAGGTAATAAAAGCCCTGCATTTAGATAAAAGGATAATTTAGAGTGGTATAAATTAACTTCATTTGAACGCATAGCATCCTGGTAATCTCCAAAATATTCCAGGCAATGCTCTATAAAGTAATTGGCTTCACCAAGAGCCTGCTCACGGGTTACTGCAAAATTAAAAGGCTGTAATTGACCAAAATGATTGAGAAAATGTGTTTCAACTAAACTCAAAACTTCTGATGTCACATCATCTATAGAGTGGATAAAACGATCGGGAAAGGTTTTAATATGATTTGCATTTTTTCTATTTTGCTTATCATAGTTCCAAGATCCACCTAAAGGCTTACCTGAATTATCCATAAGAATATGATGCTTTTGACGCATCATTCGGTAAAAATACTCCATACGCAGCTGTTTTTTATCTTTCGCCCAATCACTAAACTCATCTATAGAAGAAAGAAAGCGAGTATCATCATGAATTATAATAGGTATAAACAATTGTTTTTCTAATGTTCTAATTTTTTCTAGAACTCGCCACTCACCTGGTTGAGTTACATGCACCTCTGAAATTTTTTCATCAATAGTAGCTCGATATAATTCCTTTTCAAAAGAGCCAGTATTTTCAAGATCATCATATTTAGTATACCTTACTCGATAACCAAGCTCTTTTAATCGCATCGCAAAATGACGCATTGCTGAAAATATAAATGCGATTTTTTTAGGGTGATGTGCAACATAAGTTGCCTCCTCCTTCACTTCAGAGATAAAAATTAGATCATTATATTTATCAATTGCAGCGAGCGAAGATATAGTCTCACTCAATTGGTCACCTAAAATAAAGCACAATTTAGTCATAGATAATCCTAAAGTAAATTAAGTTGATTTTTAACTATATTCGTTATAGCCTGATTAACGAAATTTATTTTGAATAAATAAAGATGTTGATTTAATTTACTAATGGAGGAGTTGTATGTTAACAATGAAAAAAAATATAGTTGCTATTGCCATATCAGCGGCGTTTTGCCCTTTGGCTATTCAAGCAGGAGCAATGGGTGATGCTGTTATGGGAGAAACAGGAAAATTTCTTTTGATAGAGGCTGGGGCTGATTATTATAATGCTATTTATAAGACCAGTGTAAGAGGCGCTGAATCATATACAACTACTACTCCTAATGGCTACACTTATAACCCTTCAGTTGTAATGCCGAATAATTTCTTTGGCGGTTATATTGGCTTATCGCTATTTACAAACTCTTGGTTATTAAATAGCAGATATGAT
>CAMDMN010000278.1 GCA_945901965.1 Legionella genomosp. 1
TTAAACCGGCTTGGTGGTTATCAAATAATCATGCGCAAACAATTTATGGATCAGTAATTCGCAATGATAAATCACCAATTGATAAAGAAGAGCGTTTTGAGCTTCCTGATGGTGATTTTCTTAATTTATCATGGGCTATTAATGGATTAGACGATAATTCACCGCTTATTGTTTTGTTGCATGGCCTAGGTGGCAGTGTTAATTCGATGTATATGGCAGGTCTTTTACAAAAATTTAAAAGTTGTGGCTGGCGTGCGGTAGTAATGCACTTTAGAGGAGCTGGTAGTGAGCCAAATAGACAGCCTCGTGCATATCACTGTGGAGATACTGGTGATCTTGATTGTTTCTTAAGGATGCTTAGTCAGCGTGAAGGAAATACAAAAAAAGCAGTTGTTGGAGTTTCTTTGGGTGGTAATGTTTTACTTAAATGGTTAGGAGAGCAGGGCGCTCAATCTTTAGTAGATGTAGCTGTTGCTGTTTCAGTTCCATTTGAATTACGTTTAGTAGCTGATCGGATAAATCAGGGGTTCTCAAAATTTTATCAACATGTTATGTTAAAAAGACTTCGTCCAATTTTCGAGCGTAAAAAACAATTGTATGCAAACACCTTGCCGGCTATTTTTAATAATTTAAATACCTGGAATTGTTTTTGGACATTTGATGACAAAGTCACCGCACCTTTACATGGTTACCCACATGTACATGCATATTATAGAGAAGCAAGTTCACGTCAATATTTAATTAATATTAAGACTCCTACATTTATTATTCATTCTCTTGATGATCCTTTTATGACCCCAGCGGTTATACCAACAGAATCTGAATTATCAAAAGATATTAGCTTAGAGATCACCAAAAAGGGCGGGCATGTAGGTTTTATTTCAGGGAATATCCCAGGAAAACCTATTTATTGGTTGGATGAGAGAGTTGCTGCTTTTTTAAATGATTATTTTTAGGATTATGAAACTTTAATTTTTCAGCAGTAATTCTCGCCATTAAAAAATCTTTAGTAAAGTAATTTGGTTGCAAGCAACCAGGCTTTCACATTATCTCTGCTCAATTATTGACGCTCATGCCGCTTTTAGATACAATTGGATTTTTTATAAGATAGGAAAATAACTTATGGCAACATCAGAAGCAGAATTAAGAGACTCAATGCAACAATATGGCAAACAAAAATTGAGTGAAAGAGATCAGGTAGAAATCCTATATTTTATTCTTGAGGATGCAAAGAATAAACTAGTCCAAGATAGCGAGATCTATAATTTAATTGCAAATTATCAATCAATACTTAATGAAGAGAAAAATCTTAAAAATGCCATTAAAACCGTTAATAATTTTATTATTGATTTAGAAACAAAAGACCAAAATAGTCTAACTATTAATTATCTAAAAGAACATGGTCTTTATAGAATAATATATCGCAATCCCCAACTAATGGGAGAGGAACTCCCTTTAGATGATAGATTACATAAATTATTACGAGAAGGTTTTAGAGCGGTTATTAGATCTACTTTATTAACTATTCTTTTCGCAGCCACAGCATTTATTTCATTGCCGTTTTGGCTTGCACCTATTGTTACTGGATTATTTGTGGGATCATCTGCTTATTTAAGTGGAATTTTATATGGAGTAGTAAACGACCTATTTGCAACTCATGCTAATTTACCTTACTTTTTATTAGGTCATCAAAAGCAACAAACGAGTTTATTAAGAACAAATGATAAAATTGCGCAGGGAATTGCTTGGGGAGTAGTGGCTACATATGATCTGGTTGCATTAGCTGCATTAATTTTTACAGTGGTAGCTACAATTACTGCTTGCTTTGTTCCAGTTGCAACTTTTTTATTGCCGGTCATGATGATTGCAATGCCACTGATTGCCATAGGAGCTGAGTTCTTTGCGCGCAGAAAAGCACGTGAATACATTGGTGATGGCGATGATTTTATCAATATTGGCGCCAATCTATATCAAAAAAATGGTCTTAATTATATGTGTCCTACTGTACCAGAGCGTGCTGCATGGTATGCAAATTCTGACAGAAATTTGTTTGGCTATACAAATGTGCCTTTTATTGGTCTTGGTGCATTGATTGGCTTGATTGTATTATCGGCTGTTAACAAATCTTTACCACCAATGCTATTTGCTTCTCCCATTATCGCAATTGCAATTCCTGGAGCATTTGCAGCATTGGCTTGTATTACCTTGGCCGCTGCAGGCGCATATATGTACGTAAATCGTAATAAACAATTAGATGATCGTTATCGCTTAGAATTTGATCGTGCTGCGATTGAACTAAATTTATTCCTTGATGAAGACATGACTTATGTTTGTAGCCTGATGAAGACAAAAAATAAAAATGGATCAAGTATTGATATCAATCCGTTAGATAGTGCTCAGCATGCTTATGGCAGCTTTTTTGGTAGTAAACCAGTTCCTAAAAGTACTGATGTTTTACGAGTAGAGTTAGATGATGTACATGGGTTGGCTTGCATCTAGATTATGTTACAATTTTAATTATCTTAATTTATAAGCTGGCCTACAACGGCCAAGCTTATGATGTTATGCGCTAAAATAAAACTATCTTTCTTAAAGATTTAATAATTGTAATTGATGCTAAAGATGCCAATTTTAATAATTTTTTTATGCGGTGTTTTTGTGGTGGAAGCCTTGCCATTTTCCAGCCGGTTATAAATGCTGGTACTAGCATTGCAAATGTGGTTAGATTTTCATTTTCAATTATAGCGGCTAGATAATTTTTATGTTGAGAAAATTTAATTTGCTGTTCTTTTAGATGTTTATTAAGTATCGCAATTTTAGCTATTAGTTGATTCCTCGAGCTTTTCATATTGTTTGTCCTCTTTTTTTGAGAAATATGCCCTTGTTTTTACAAAGCTTAAATTGCGTAAATTAAATTTGAGATATTGAATTAATGAAATTAATATTAATAAGTTTATTAATAGAATAATAGCCGCGGCAATAATATTAAAGGCTAATAATGCTGAATAATATCCGAGAATAAACATTGACGATAGTCCGTGTAGCCTTGATGCAGCAAAGCGTAATCAAGGTTTATTAGAACTCGCGACTTATGGATACGCATAGTCTTTGTTTTTGGGAATGAAAACCTTGATTACGCTTTGCTGCATCCATATCGTTCCCCACAAGTCTGATGATCCTTGATGGGAC
>CAMDMN010000279.1 GCA_945901965.1 Legionella genomosp. 1
AGCCTGCCCTAGTAGTTGCGCCGATTAATGTAAAAGGAGGTAATTCTAATTTAATTGAGCGTGCAGCAGGACCCTCACCTATCATAATATCAAGCTTATAATCTTCCATTGCTGGATATAAAATTTCTTCAATCACAGGGCTTAAGCGATGAATTTCATCAATAAATAGCACATCATTTTCTTGTAAATTAGTAAGAATAGCCGCAATATCACCAGCCCGTTCCATCACAGGCCCTGAAGTTTGCTTTAAATTTACACCCAACTCATGTGCGATAATATTAGCTAGAGTTGTTTTACCAAGCCCAGGGGGGCCAAAAATAAGAACATGATCAAGTGCGTCATGTCTTTTAAGAGCAGCATCAATAAAAATCCGCATTTGTGAGCGAACTTCATCTTGACCAATATAATCATTAAGACTCAATGGCCTAATTGCTCTATCAAAGATCTCTTCAGATCTATTTGTCTGCACACTTATAATACGATCACTTTCTAACATTGATGATCTTAATGAATAATTAACCTGTTACCATTCTAGCACAGGATTATTTGTAATTTCACTGTTAAAAAGATAGATATCATAGATTGAATACTTAGCCCACAATTTGCATTATTCACGAATAGTATAATGAGATTTTTCTTGATATTATTAAAATAGTAGTAGGTTGTAGTTGTAGCCTTGATGATGCGCAGCGTAATCAAGGTCTCTATTTAGATTGTAATACTGAAAACCTTGATTACGCTGCGCATCATCAAGGCTACGCATCTATTAAGGCCTGCTTACAATGAAGAAATTATCAAGACTAGTATCTTTAGATGTATTTAGAGGTATTACTGTAGCTTTAATGATTATTGTTAATAGTCCTGGTAATAATTATTCTTATCCATTTCTGGACCATTCAGCATGGAATGGATGTACATTGGCTGATCTTGTGTTCCCATTTTTTATTTTTATAGTTGGAGTTTCAGTTGCTTGTTATTTAACTAAAGCCCGAGAAAAAAACATTAAATTTAATCAGTTATTTCCTAAAATTTTAAAGCGTACAATTATTTTGTTTTTATTAGGAGTACTTTTAAACGCATTCCCATATCATTTTGATTTTGCAACAATCCGTGTGTTTGGTGTATTACAACGAATTGCTATTTGTTATTTTTTTTCATCCATCTTATTTTTAACAACAAAAATTTCAACCCAAGCTATTATTATGCTTAGCTTAATTATTATCTACTGGTTATTAATGATCTTAGTTCCAGTACCAGGATTTGGTGTAAATAATTTGTCACCTGAAGGTAATATATCTGCCTATATAGATAGATTAATTTTTTCTTCTAACCATTTGTATGGCAAAGTATTTGATCCTGAGGGTTTATTAAGCACCATACCTTCAATCGCCACAGCTCTTTTAGGTAATTTAACTGGTGCTTGGTTATTATCTTCTTATCCGCATAAAATAAAAATTATTGGGCTAACTGCCGCTGGAATCTTAGCATTAATAGCTGGTTGGGGTTTGGGTTTATCATTACCAATTAATAAAGCTCTATGGTCTAGCTCATATGTCTTATGGACAGGTGGTTTTGCATTACTTATCTTAGCTATTTGTTATTGGTTAATTGATATAAAAAATTTTAAATCTTGGTCAAAGCCATTCGAATTTTTTGGAATAAATGCTTTATTAGCATATTTTTTACACGTCTTTTTTCTCAAAATCCAGGCCATGATTTTAATATCTAAACCTGACGGCTCAAAAGAAAATTTACGGCTTGCGATTACTGATCATTTATTTAATTTTACATCAATACAAAACGCTGCATTATTATATTCTATTACCTATCTACTCTTATGGTTTATATTAATTTATCTTTACTATAATCTTTTTAATAAACATAAAGCCAGTTAATCTAAATTGTAGCCCGGATGGAGCCATATCGTTCCCCCCAAGTTAATTTTAACTTGGGGGGAATGATATGACTGAACTTCCTAATATTATTTATAATAAATGAAAATTATTGAATTATTTTCAATAATTAATTGTCGTTAATAAAACCTTAATAATTGAGTCATATAATACAATTTGTTTATAACAGCTGCATTTTGAAGGTAAATTAGATGGCTATCTTAAAAAAAAATCGGCAGCGAACTTCTGAAGCAGAAGTAAACATAACGTTTTTTGGTGCTTTTGAAAATTTTTTTCTAAAAATAAAAAATTTAATTAAACAAAATCCTATTGTAACCACATCAATAATATCTGCATTAGTTTTAGCAGCAATATTTACAGGCGGTGTTGCATTAGCAACTCCAGCTACACTTTCGATGTTAGCAGGGATCGGAGCAGTGGCTACTTTTATTACTTCCGGTCTATTTTCCTTTGGAAAATCGATTCTTAATAAGGCAATTGGCTTAGGTGGACTCATCGCTACGTTTGGTGCTGTAGTATTATTCCCACCTATTGGAGTATTCCTTTGCGGTGTATTTGCCGTTGCAGGAGGTACTTTTTTAGCCACAGGTATTAGTTACCTATTGGCGTCCAAGTCTAATAATACAGCTACCTCCACTAAAAGGTATGTAGGTCAATCTGTGGAAGATGTAGGTAATAGTTATCGTACGGCAACAGATCATTTACCTAAAATGTCGGTATCAATAACACCAGTAAGTTCAGTGCATAGCCATGAAGAAAATATTTATCATACTCTAGTAAAAACTGCAGAAGAAGTTGCAGACGATTCTGAGACAATTACTGTCAATCCTTTAGCTTTGTAATAATTAACACTTCAATAAATTCAACCTGGGAGACGCAAATCAACCCAGGTTGTTTATTGATTTACACACTAGCACTTACAAAACATATTTTAATTGCTTTTTATAATGGGTTTGTTTAGATCTATAAGTTTTAAAATTCTTAATTGTTCTTTTGTAAGTTGATCAATAAAAATTACAATTTTTTTAGGCTTAGATATACCAGTTAAATTTAAAATTATAAAAATTCCTCCATTAAAGCCAATTATTGCCGATTCATATTTTAGTGGCAGAGAATTTTTTTTATAAATTAGCCAATATCCTGCTTGATAAGTTAATTTATGATATTTAGGTAGCGGTGTTTTACCAATAAATATATTTATAATAGATAATATTAAAACAAGGATTCCTGCTATTAATAATAAAGTTGATAATGATGAGTT
>CAMDMN010000280.1 GCA_945901965.1 Legionella genomosp. 1
AATTTGTTCTTAAGATACGCTCAAATTCGCATATGCAAGCACTAACCATTTAACACCATAATCTTCAAATTTAACTTGCACCCGAGTATGAGCGCCTGAGCCCTCGACTGCTAAAATTATCCCTTGACCAAATTTTGCATGATTAACACTCATGCCTAAGCGAAAACCTGAATCATTAGCAAGTGAAGGCCTGCTAATTGGTGCTTCAAACCTTGCATTTGGCCGAATTTCTTCGAGCAAATCTTTTGGTAATTCGTTTAAAAATCTAGAAGGCATATGATATTCCTCACGCCCATATTGACGACGTACTTTAGCATAAGAAATTAGCAATTTTTCCATTGCACGAGTCATACCGACGTAGCATAAACGCCGCTCTTCTTCTATACGCTTAAAATCACTTATAGATTGTTTACCTGGAAATATTCCTTCCTCCAAGCCCACCATAAATACCACCGGGAATTCAAGACCCTTGGCGGAATGTAACGTCATCATATGTACATAGCTATCATTTTCATCAAGTTCCTTTTCAGGAGACTCAAGGGATGCATAAGCCAAAAATGCTGTCAGTAAGGGTAAATCTTGTTCTTCATCTTGCTCATAGCGAAATTGTTTAGCAGCATTAACAAGTTCTTGTAAATTTTCCAAACGCGATTGTGATTTATCGCCTTTTTCTTTAGAAAAATGTTCATATAACCCACTATCTTGTATAACTAAACTAATTTTATTATCTAGCTCTAAACTTGCCGTTTTTTCACGTAAATTATCAATTAATTCAATGAATTTAGACAATGCAATAGATGCTCTTTGCGCGAGGTTACCGCTTTCAAGCAAATTAATTGCCGCCTGCCATAAAGAAATTTGCAACGAACGTGCAAGGCTCCTTAAGTCCTCTAGTGTTTTCTCACCAATACCACGCGTTGGGAAATTAACTACCCGTTCAAAGGCAGGATCATCATGAGCATTAGCCAATAAACGTAAATAAGCCAAAATATCTTTTACCTCAGTCCGCTCAAAAAAGCGCACGCCACCATAAATACGGTAAGAAATGCCTGCTTTAAGCAACGCCTCCTCAATCACTCGAGATTGCGCATTTGAGCGGTATAAAATAGCAATATCATCTTTAGATTTACCACTATTAATTGCTATACCAATACGCTCACTTACAAATCTTGCTTCTTCTAATTCATTAAATGCACTATATACCACTATTTTTTCGCCACTCTTCCCATCGGTCCATAAATCTTTACCCATGCGCGAGCTATTATTAGTAATTAATGCATTAGCCGCATTAAGAATGGTCGAGGTTGAGCGGTAATTTTGCTCTAGGCGAATTATTAATGTATTAGCAAAATCACGCGAAAATCGTTGAATATTTTCAATTTTAGCGCCTCTCCAGCCATAAATTGATTGGTCATCATCACCAACAGCCATAACAAAAGCACGCTCACCTGCTAGTAATCTAATCCAAGCATATTGAATAGTATTTGTATCCTGAAACTCATCAACCAAAATTGCTTGGAAGCGTTGTTGATAATGAGCTAATAATTGGGCATTATCGCGTAATAACTCATGAGCACGCAGTAAAATTTCAGCAAAATCGATAACACCACCGGTTTGGCAAGCAGTCTCATAAGCTTTGTATATATTTAATAAAGTTGGTATCTGGCCGAAGTTTGAATTATTAATATGCTCTGGGCGCAAGCCTTCATCTTTATTAGAATTTATAAATGATTGTGCTTGTTTAACTGGCCATTTTTCAATATCTAAATTAAGTGAAATAATCGCACGCTTAATCATCCGCGCCTGATCTTCACTATCAAGAATATGAAATTCCAGAGGTAGTCGCGCTTCTTGATAATGGCGTCTTAATATACGATGACATAAGCCATGAAATGTTCCAACCCATAGATTTTGCAATGGACACGAAAGTAAACCTGATAGGCGTGATTTCATTTCGCCTGCAGCTTTATTAGTAAAAGTCACAGCCAAAATAGAATAAGGAGAAATATTTTGCTCTTCAACTAAAAAAGCAATTCGGCTAACTAATACGCGGGTCTTACCTGACCCTGCACCCGCCAATATAAGTGTATTACCCAAAGGAGCTTTAACTGCAGATATTTGCCTCTCATTAAGCCCATCCAACCAAGCTGCATTCGCCATTTATTTTTCCACACAAATTAATGGACACATTATCGTTAAATTTATAGCCTCTGTACAGGACAAAAAACTATTAACGGCTGATTATATATATTCCCATTTTCAAGCTCTATAATCTCGTGTACCATGAAAAATCTATTTATAAACTAAAGTAAATATGCGCACGATATATAAACTAATGGCAATAATTTCAAGCATTTTCTTGGTTGGCTGTTTTACAAAAGGCACCAATCCTGATGATCCTTATGAATCAATTAATCGAAAAACACATGCATTTAATATGGGTTTTGATAAGGCTATTTTAAAGCCATTAGCTACTATTTATTCTATGGTACTACCAGCACCTGTAAGGACAGGGGTTAATAACGTTTATAGTAACGTAAATATGCTACCCACTGTTGCTAACGACTTATTACAAGCAGAATGGAATTATGCTATTAAAGATACTTGGCGCTTTATTGCAAACACTACTTTTGGGATAGGTGGAATAATAGATGTTGCCTCAACTTTTAGTTTACCGCCACATAGTAATGATTCGGGACTTACTTTCGCTAAGTGGGGAGATAAAAAATCTCCTTATATCGTAATTCCTTTACTAGGACCTAGTACAATTCGTGATGGCGTGGGGATGATTACTGACTATTTCCTTTTCACACCATATCCATACATTAATCAAAATGCCGTAATTTACAGTATTCTAGCCGTACGCTACGTTGATCTACGTTCACAAATGCTAGAAACCGATCGTTTAATTGCTGAGTCATTAGATCAATACTCATTTATCCGCGACGCTTACTTACAGCATAGAAACTTCCTTATTACCGGAGATCAACAACCGACCGAGCAGGACTCTCTTTATATTGATGATGAATCTAGCCCTAAAGAAGTTAAACAAGAGCAAAAACTAATATTTCCGCTTACGAGTCATTAGCAGGTTGAGATTGTATGGTTGGCAAAGCGATAGCTATATCATTACCCACAAGTTAATTTTATCTTGGCAAGTGAGAGGAATCCG
>CAMDMN010000281.1 GCA_945901965.1 Legionella genomosp. 1
GATCCTTTGCTAATAGATTGCATCGCTGTTATTTCACATACTATTAAATTTTAGCTAGTCCCACCCACAGTCAAAGCATCTATCTTAAGCGTAGGCTGCCCAACACCTACCGGTATAGATTGGCCATCTTTACCGCAAACTCCAATCCCACCATCTAAGGCTAAATCATTACCAATCATAGATATTTTTTTCATAACATCAGGTCCATTCCCGATTAATGTAGCCCCTTTAACCGGTTTGGTAACCTTACCATTTTCAATCAAATAGGCTAAAGATGCTGAAAACACAAATTGCCCGGAAGTAATATCTACCTGTCCTCCGCCAAAATTAACCGCATAGATTCCTTTTTTTACTGAACGAATAATTTCATCAGGACTATATTTACCTGCAAGCATATAAGTATTGGTCATCCGCGGCATGGGCACATGAGCATATGATTCACGTCTACAATTACCTGTTGATTTCATGCCCATTAATTTAGCATTTAATTTATCTTGCATATAATTAACCAGTACACCATTCTCAATAAGTGTTGTACACTGACTAGGAGTACCTTCATCGTCTATAGTTAATGATCCGCGTCTATCTGGTAATATTCCATTATCAACCACAGTTACTTCATCTGCCGCGACTTTTTGCCCAATTTTACCAGAAAATGCCGACAAACCTTTGCGATTAAAATCACCTTCTAAGCCGTGACCGACAGCTTCGTGCAATAAAACTCCAGGCCAACCAGGGCCAAGTACGACAGGCATGAGACCTGCAGGAGCATCAATAGCATCTAAATTAATCAATGCTTCATTCACTGCATCGCGTGCATAAGATAATGCGCGCCCTTCTTCCATAAAATATTGATAGCTAACACGCCCACCACCACCAGATCGCGCTGATTCTCTTCGCCCATTTTGCTCAACTATCACTGATACATTAATAGATACTAACGGTCGAATATCTGCAATCATTTGGCTATGTAAGCCTGCAACCATCACAACTTCATAGCAACCACTTAAAGAGGCATTAACTTGAATTACACGCGGATCTAATTTTCTTGCTTCTTTATCAATTGATTCAAGCAAAGCAATTTTTTCTTGTTTAGACATACCTTCAATAGGATTTAAACCAGGATAACGAGCAATTGGTGCGCTTGCTACTTTTATTATACTAGCTCCAGTCCCTCCACCGAAAGCTATTGATCGAGCAGCAGTAGCGGCTCGCTCCATGGCAGGATAAATAATATCATCACAATATGCATAGCCTGTTTTCTCGCCACTTACCGCACGAATCCCAACACCCCTATCAATAGAATAACTTCCGCTTTTAACCTCGCTATCTTCTAAATACCAAGACTCATAACTTGAGCTTTGAAAATATAAATCAGCATCGTCTATTTTATGGCTTAACATAGAATGAATTAATTTATCAATTGCGGTTTCATCTAAAGATGCGGGTTTTAATAATAAATCTTTAGCGATAATAAGTGCGTTATTCATATAAATACCTTTTATATTAATACATGATGATCATTACAAGGAAACTGCTTACGTAATTCTCTTAACCTTAACAAATCTATATCTTCTGAAATAAGGCCAAAGCCTTCATCAAGTTCTTTATGTATTTTACCCCAAGGGTCAACTATCATGCTATGACCATAAGTATTACGACCATTATCATGCTTCCCTCCTTGATTAGGAGCTAAAACATAACATAAATTTTCTAAAGCGCGCGCTCTTAATAATACTTCCCAATGAGCCACACCTGTAACTGCGGTAAAAGCTGCCGGAATTGTAAAAATTTCAGCGCCTTTTAAAACCAACTGACGATAAAGCTCTGGAAAGCGCAAATCATAGCAAATAGATAAACCAACCTTACCAACAGGAGTATCAACCACAACTAATTCACTACCTGGCTCAATAGTAAACGATTCCCGATGCGATTCTTCATCACTGACTTTTACATCAAACAAATGAATTTTATCATAACGCGCAACAATAACACCTTTATCATCGAACACCAATGAACTCGCCTTTACTTTATACTCACTATGTTTAATTGGTAAGGAGCCTGCTATTACCCAGATTTTATATTTATTAGTAAGTTTAGATAGATAATCTTGAATCATGCCGTGACCATAATTTTCAGCGACTTTAAGCTTATCAGTTTCTAACAACCCCATTAATGCAAAATTTTCAGGCAAAACTAGTAACTTAACGCCATCGTCACATGCTTTTCTAAAAAAAACATCAAGATTAGATAAATTATCTTTAATATTAGAAGAAGAAACCATCTGCACAACTGCAACTTTAGTCATAATTTTCCCTCTATAAAAAAAACAATATTACACCGTTTAATATTATATCTCACTAGTAATTCTTGATAAAAATACGCGATACTTGTAAATAATTAAGCTTTTGGTTAAACTAAAATGCTCATTAGGTATAGCATTTATGCTATACTTAACTTAAATTAACTGGAGTTTTCGATGAACAGAAATGACGTTTCAGTAATCAGTAGTAGCCGACTTTCGGCTCTAGCCACCAATAAAGTATTACGTAATACTTATCTACTGCTAGGCTTAACATTTCTTTTTAGCACATTTACAGCATACATTTCCTTTGTAAGTAATTCCCGCCCACTTAACCCACTTTTTTTTATAGTTGGCGTTTATGGCTTGATGTTTTTAACTAATGCCCTTAGAAATAGTGCATTTGGATTACTCGCGGTTTTTGCTTTCACAGGTTTTATGGGATATGCCTTAGGCCCTATTCTTAATGCTTATATTGCTCATTTTTCTAATGGCCCACAGATTATAGCTACAGCTCTTGGCGGAACTGGATTAATATTTTTCGCTCTATCAGGATATGTACTAACCACTCGCAAAGATTTCAGCTATCTTGGTGGATTCTTATTTATAGCAGTTATGGTGGCTTTTCTTGCTATGATTGGCAATATATTTTTCCAAATCCCTGCTTTAAATCTTGTTATTTCAGCAATTTTCGTTCTTATTTCTTCTGGTTTAATTCTTTTTCAAACTAGTGAAATTATTCATGGTGGAGAAACTAATTATATATCTGCAACAGTTTCATTATTTGTATCAATATATAATTTATTCATAAGCCTACTTAATCTTCTAGGTGCTTTTTCAGGTAATAGGGAT
>CAMDMN010000282.1 GCA_945901965.1 Legionella genomosp. 1
ATGGATAATGTTATTAAAACAAAAAACAATTTTCTACTAATTATTATTTTTTCACTGCTTATTTTTATTACACCAAGCTATGCTAATCTGCCTCTACCACCATTCTCTGGTTCAGGTGGTGGTGTGGTTGATGCAATGAAAGGCATAAATACACTAAACAAAGAAATGCTTCAAACTCAAATATTGAGACAACAACTAGCTATGATGAAACAAAAGCAAGAAATGGATCAGATTTCTCAAAAAGAAAGTTCTATACAGCAAAGTATGACAAAAATTATTGAAGAAAAAATATCTTATTGTTTGGAGCATAATGCTAATGGTCACTCTTGTTACTGGCATCATCCTCAATTGGACAATAGGCTGACTATAACGCCTATGAGAATGGTCACCTTCAATGGAAATAAAAACTGTCGCAATTATAGAGTTCTTATTCAAACTCAAAATGAAAAAGCACAAGTAACCAATTTAGCCTGCCGTTTAACTAGAGGAAGATGGGTTAGGATAGATTGATAATTATTGGAGCTATTGCACTAGAAACTGGTTGCTCAGAAAAAGTTTGATAAGTTTTGGTAGTTTATAGCTCATCATTCTAAATTCTAGAATATGGAATGCCACGTTTTTGCCAATGTCAGGAAAATCGTGGGGCAGCTCCTATATTAGAGCTTTATTATTTCCTGAATTGTTGGGCGGTAATATTCAGCGCTGCCTGTTTTTACAGTTAGATTAACTAATGGTTGATAATGGGCTTCACTATGCGTATGACCACATAGCACTAAAAAATCTATTGATGGATTATCGTTAGCAAATGGCATTAATACTTCTCCCATCACTTTTGTACTGAAATAGGGTAGCCAGCTGTCATCACTAATCTGCCCATTATGCAGACAGGCCTCTTTGAATGGAGGGACATGCGTTAATACAATGATCTTTTTCGGGTGTTGCTCCATCGCTTGAGCTAAATCATTTTTCAAGGCGAGTGCATCCACATCAGCAAGCTGCTGCATTTTTTCAAGCAATTGAAATTTACCCAGAATTTTCTCCTGGAATAAATCAGCAATCATACGGCTGTCATTAAGCGATATCCGGCTGTTTTGATAATCACCCAACCGTCCATCAGCCCATCCATCTTGGCCCAATAAAATAGTATCGTGAGGGAGTAGCTGTATTCCTGTAGCGGGCAACCAAAATAATTGCTTGTGTGCTTTGCTTAAGACCGTAAGTGTTTCACGCACATCATTAACGGTTCCCCGATAATAATCGTGATTGCCTAAAATAAAATAAATAGGCTTCTTAATTTGCTCTGTCATTTCACATAAGAGATCGATCAAACAGTCAGCTTCGGCAATATCACCGCTTATTAGCAGCGCATCACAATGAGTAGTATGAATTTCATCGTAAAATTTTTTGCGAGCATCATTATCAAGAAAATTAAGATGAATATCGGTCAACCATGCCAGTTTCATTTTTTATGTCCATCCGTTACATTGAAATTTTTCTAATTCGTTCTATTACAGTTTGTACCCGTTGTGATGTCACTGGGCCATCGCTTACATGCCCAGGTAATGATTGCACAAATTGATCGTTATTCAGCAAATCACCAAATACCAACTTTAAATGTGACTTTAAATTCTCACTAGCGGCGTGTACTTCATCAGCAATTTCAATGCAGCCCGCAATGACGGTGATAATATCTTCAAAATCATGACTACCGAGAAAGTCATTATTTCCTCTCGATTTAAATGCTTCTATTTTGGTCGCTAAAAAATAAGGGGCAGTGACGGATTTTATTGTTAGATCATCAGCGACTTGGTGGTCAATAGCGTGTTTTATTGCCTCTTTATACCAGTGATTTCCCCAACCTAGAATTTTTTCATCGGTGGGAATCACATCAAGAATGATATCCTCAAAATGCCAACGGCAGGTAACGTCATCATTCATGGAGCGATGGAATCCTTTTTCTTTGAGGTTATTTTCAAATTTGTAGTATTGTCCCAATGAAATAACATCAATGATGCAGTCAACATCTAATGTAGGTCGAACATCCAGTGATAAGGGATCATTAATAAAGAGTGCGGTGGTGCAGCCGCCTAGGTATACAACTTCATCATTCAGTTCGCCTAGTTTTCGTGCAACGAACTCTAGCATCTTTAAATTGGACGTTGCACGTTTGCTTTTGTGATTCATATTCTTTCTCGTAATAATTTAATGGCGATATTGCGCTCTCTTACTCGTCCAGCACGAATGGCATCGATGAGTACTAATAGCTCATAAAAGGGTTGATCGGGATGTTTCGCAATTGCTTGAGGAACTGAGCGATATAATGGTTCCAAAGCTAAACCACGATGCTCCCCTTCAGCATAGGGCCATACTGGAATCGGATCATCGCCGAGCATAATATGTTTTTCAAATAAGGGAGCAGCATAACTCGTGGCGATTCCTCGCGTATATGCTCCAAGCTGAACGGGGAAAAAATATTTAACGCCAAAGATTAAACATTCTTCGCAAGCAGATTTTATTACACTACGTACTATTCTACTTTGCTCGCGAAAAACAGTCCCTACTAATCCAGAAAGCTCTAATCGTTTAATTCCCTCATGAATTTCAGAAGCGCTGATGCATAGAGAGGTTGCCAAGTCTTTTTGAGGTGGTTGCTCAAGATTTTTGGTTGATAGTATTTTTAACAGTATCACGATGTCTTGTGGTTTTAGCATCAATGAATCCTCAATAGATATTCTATTTTTAGTTTAACTCATATATTCGCAATTTGCGAATCGCGAACTGCGAATCACAAATTTCTCTGTTGACTGGTAATCACGCATAATGCGAACATCGATAAACAGGAGTAAATATCTATTTTTATGCTAAAACGGGGTGTTACTGGATACGCTCGGGGGCAACTTTGGGGGCAACAAAAATTTTTATAAATTCAAAATAGTTAAATAACAGTAAGTTAGCAGCTTAGTTAAATAGTCGCCGCCTCCACCAACTCATTGATTTTCAAAGGATTTTTACCGTAATTTGTCCCGCCGCCGATTTGAATTTTTTAACAATCATTTCTCCATAACTATCTGTTTATTTTAAATAAATCATCTATGACGGATGCTTTTTTATCAGTTTTACGGCAACTACTCAACAATTTAATTTGCCC
>CAMDMN010000283.1 GCA_945901965.1 Legionella genomosp. 1
TAGATAAAGAATTTTTACAAGACGCCCACCATTGGCTTATCCTCCATGGCCGCTATATATGCACCGCGCGAAAACCACATTGCAGTGAATGCATTATTAATGATTTATGTGAATTTAAGAATAAAAATATCTCCTAAAATTTTTATAACAAGCAACCTTGTAAATTTTAATTTAATATTTTCTTAATAATTTCAAGATAAACTGTTCTTTCTTAACTCACTGAGTAATTATAATGACCATGCGCGTGCTTTCTTTTGATTTTGATGGATGTTTATTTAATCTAGATTATTTTAATTATTGTAGGCCAAGATCAAATAATGGCCCGGAATATTCTGCTGTTATTAATTATAACCAAAAATTTTTAGATATACTGCGTGATGAAAATACACATTTCGCTTACTCTAAAGTTATTTCTTTTGTCGGCTCTAATAGACAATCAAAAAATATCGACGATGCTAATAGCATCAAATATGATCGTAGTAGAACTATAAAAGTAGGTTCTTGCTTTCCTGCAATACGAGAAATAACTAGTTATCTTAAAGTAAAATTGGATACCTTTCTCTTAGCAGATATCTATGGCAAAAATGACGATGGAGAACCATTAAAAGATGGAACATCATTTAATCGTGCTATAGATCCAACTTTTAAAGGTAAACATGCCGACTGGGTGTTTGATGAGACTAAAGCCACAATTCTTTATGCACAAATGCATAAAATTGCCACAGCAAACCCGGATGAAGAAATTGTTTTTGATTTCTATGATGATCGTTCGGATATTATTTATTCATTAAATACATTTTTTGAAGCACACAAAGAATTAATACCTCAAAATGTAACTTTACGTTTAAATAAATATGAAAATGCCCAACCATCGCAGCTATTCTCTGAAATTGTTGGATCTGGAATAATTGATGCCAATTACCGAGAAACTGTACAAGAAATGGCTCAAATTTCATTAGATGGAGAGAGCCCAGATTTTACTCAAATAAAAGTAACGGCACAACTTGATCCTAGTTTGCTAACAAATAGAAAAGCCTTATCTTTAGCACCTATTAATATTAGCAACCCTGTAGACACAAACGCGCCTCTAACTAGATCTGAAAGTGCTTTTTTTCAAATATTGAAGAAAATAGATGAAAAAACCATACTATTAAGAAATGATGGGCACACTACTGCTGCAGATAAAGCAGAAAATCTTACCCAAAGAATTAGATCTAATTTTAATGATTATAAATCTAAGGAAATTGACTTAGATCGTTTTAAAGCTTTCTGTAAAGCAGACATACATGATGCTCACAAACTTCTAGATGAACATCGTGGCTTTAAAAAATTATTAGTAAATTTAGCATGGGCGATTGGAACTTTAGGTCTGGGCCATCTAGCTTTATCTATTGTTACTGGCAATTTCACCTTATTTCATCCAAAAACAAAGTCTCAGGGAAAACTAGACATATTAGAATCTGCGCTAAATAAAATAAAGCTCGACGATGTTACAGAGCCTGCAACTGCAACAGTAGCTGCTATAATTTAGTGGAAAAATAGATTATAGATTTAAGGTAACTCTAAAGGTACATCATCTTGAGTGCTAGGTACGTCATCCCGAGTGCAACGAGGGATCTCCATTTGCAGATACGTAGCCTTGATGCAGCGCAGCGTAATCAAGGTTTCTGTGCTAAAAACCTTGATTACGCTGCGCTGCATCAAGGCTACGATTGATTTGAGTATCAAGTAAAACTTAAAGTCTACCCGAATAACTTAATTCATAATGACGGAATTCTTGTACAATATTTCAATCATCTAACTTTATCCTTGGAATTTCACATAAGTACTGATACTTTATTAGATTGGTCTAAAATTTAATGGTGATCTTATGAATCGAGATACTGAAGCCTTAGAAATTTATAGTTTAAACATATCTAATGAAAAGAAGATTAAACTTCTAGAAGATTTGGCTCTTGATTTACATAATGAAATGGAAGCTCAAGACCAAAACATGCATCCTGAGATTCATAATAGATTAGCAGAGGGTTTAAGGTTAACTACTAATTTTATTAGAGAGTTAGAGAATAAAATTAAATAATTTAAGCACTGTTGGTGTTGGTGGGCACGCTATCGCTTTGCCCACCCTACGCTCTACCTTAAAGATACTGTAGCCTGGTTGCTCGCAACCAGGGTTTCTACAATCAAGGCAATCCTGGTTGCAAGCAACCAGGCTACGCTACTTACTTCGTGTTTATTGTTGAATTAACATTAAAAAATTGACCTGTGTCCCCGCCGGCCCAACAGTGGCCGCCAATGCATGACTCTATTTTATCGGTGCATATGGTTTTAAATATAGGCTCCCCTGTTATATTTTTTCCTGCAAAATTCGTAGGTTCGCAAATTCCTTCATTATATCTACCAGCAATCCTTACAACCCCAAGCACAAATACAGAATCACCTGCAGAATAAATTGCATTTTCATTTTTTCTTGAGTAACAAGAAATATAACATCCAGGCGTGCCTTTATATAGATTAACTGTTGGCAATAAATGTTCAGCAAATCCATCCGCCGGATGATTTAAAACTGATGCACCATCAGTATACACAGGATATAAATCCGGCAATAAAACTTGATTAGGATCAGTAACAACAGCAAATGCCGACGTAGAAAAAGCATAGATTAAACTAATTAGTAACAATAATTTTATTTTCATATAGGTATAAACTCTTATATTGTGCAGATCTTTTATCGAAAAGCGAATAATAGCCAGATCTTAATATATTCTCAAGTTGATTTGGAGATGATTGTATATAAAATATAATATATAGCTCAAATGTAACTCATTAAGGTTGTGGATAGTTTAAGTTTTTTCAATACTCACAATCGCAGCACGTCATCCAGAGCACGTTCTGGTAGCACGTCATCCAGAGCACGTTCTGGTAGCACGTCATCCAGAGCGCGTTATGGTAGCACGTCATCCAGAGCGCGTTTTTTTGCGCGAAGGATCTCCTGAATGTTGCACAATTTTCTGCAAAGGGAGATCCCTCGTTGCACTCGGGATGACGTGCCTGGTACTCGGGATGACGTACCTGAGACGTGCTTGGCACTCGGAATGAAGTACCTCGGAATTTACGATCAAATTAAAAAATTAT
>CAMDMN010000284.1 GCA_945901965.1 Legionella genomosp. 1
CTTAAAAAAATATCAACTAGTTAATTACTAAAGAAAAAATAAGTCTCTCTCATTGAGTTGATTAAGCTTCAACTTGAATATCACTATGGCTAATATTCGTTTTTTTAAGAGGATTAATTACGGCTATTTGCACCGATGGACTGGGGCCACTTCCGTCTTTATCATAATAAAGTCGCCCCGTTTTCGTGTTGTAAATAATACGGTCGTCAGAATCCTGTCCATTTACAAAGTCGCCACTATTTAATGCAGTGCAATTTAAAGTGCCTATAAGAGAACCTAACCCTCTAAAAACTCTGCGACTAAAAATCAACTTATCTTCGCCTGATACAAAATCGTAGATAGTATCAACACCTTTTGTCGCATTGAATATAAATTGATTATTGCCACCGTTGCCTCTAAGGCTGTCATCACCAAGCCCCCCTGTTAACCTGTCATTACCGCTTCCTCCGATAATCATATTGTTTAACTCATTACCTTCTAACGCGCTATTACCCTTACCTTCATAAGTAATATTTTCAATATGACTTAATTTTTTTAAAGAGTAATTCAATAATTTAGTAATGATTAAATCTGTTCCGGAATTTAAGTTTTCTTTAATAACATCACCATTATTGTCAATAATATAAATGTCATTACCGCCTCCACCTATCATTTTATCCCTGCCAGCAGCACCATCAATTAAATTATCACCCAAATCTCCAATAATCGTATTATCGAGTGCATCGCCTTTAAAATTAGTAGCAGTTAAACCATTAAGCTGCATTTGCCCTTCACCATTGATAAGTGCAACTGTCGATAACACATTATCAGTTCCTTGATTAGTCGTATCTATGGAACTTATTTGGTAACTATCATTATCGGCTTTAACGACTCCATTTATCGCTCCAAGAAGATCTATCTTAGCCATTTGGAGAGCTAGCGGAAGGTAAAGCTGTTGTTTATAGCCAGCAATAATGGCAACAACTACTATTGATGCAACTAACGCCATTTTCCTGTAATTTCTTTTAATGGAGTACGCTTGTGGTAATAAATAAGTCGGCTCATGTTGAATTTTCTTACTTACTGCTGCTGTAAAATCTTCTTTAGAGAGCCCAAAAACATCAGCTTTCATAGCATGACTGATGGTTTGATAACGATTATACTTATGCCTAAACTCTGGAGTTAAGTGCATGGCCTTTAAAAGCTCAAAGGACTCCAAATAATTAAGCTCACTATCAATAAATTGTGATATTTTTTGGTTTGTGTCTTCAGGCATCAAAGTCTCCTTGACTTAATAATGGGCTTAAGCCTTTATCAATTTCCTCACGCGCTTTATATATACGTGACTTTACTGTACCAACAAGACAATCCATTGCAGTTGCTATTTCTTCATAACTCATACCCTCAAATTCACGCAACATAATAGCGGTACGCATTTTATTAGGTAGCTTATCAATTGTTGCGTGAATATTATTAACAATCTCCTGGTTTAACAATAATCTTTCTGGTGTTTCCATGTTCTGTAGTTGGAAGACATTTTCAAGCACATCTACACTTTCTATATCAACGTGATGATTGAAATATTGTTTTTTTCTTGCGATTAAATAGCCTTTAGCGGTATTGATTGAAATGCGAAATAACCAAGTACTAAAAGCTGCATCTCCCCTAAAATTAGGCAGTGCACGATAAGCTTTTATAAATACATCCTGCGCCACATCTTGAGCTTCACTAGCATCTTTGATGTAACGATTGACTAACTTAACGACCCTATATTGGTATTTAATGACTAACAAATCAAACATCAATTTATCTCCTTGCTGCACCCGCACTACAAGATCCTCGTCTAGCTGTCCATCAAACTTAATTTGATTACCCACTATGTACGTTCCTTTGTCCATCCCATATAATTTATAAAGAGACTTAGTCGAGTAACATCAAATCAAGTCTAACTTGATCAAAAACAGGTCGCCACTGATAGTCACTATTCTGCCTATAAAGCTTTACTGATGAGTACCATGGACTATCAGGCCTGTTTAACTGCCAACGCCAATCTGCCGTATAAGGTAACAAAACCCTTACATCCTTACCTAAAGTTCCTGCCAAATGAACCGTTGTATTATCTACCGATACAACAACATCACATGCCTGTATTAAAGAAGCAAGCCCATCTATATCCGTGAAGTTGTCTACTTTTTCATAGGCAATTATATTAATCCCTAATTCAGCTCTAACTCTATCAATTTCTTCAGCCGTATCACCGTATTGCAGACTTACATACGTGTAATTTTCCAACCCCAGCATGCCAATAAAATCTTTTAGATCCATACTTCTATTGGCGCCTGTCTTCTCATTTTTACTTCGCCAACTTATTCCGCATAGCTTTTTAGCAGGAACATCACTATCGTCATTAGACAAGGATTCTTTAATTTGTTCAGTTTTTACCTTATCATTCAACAAATAACCTTGTCGCGTTTTCTCAAAACTTTCTTCTTGGTTACGTAAGTATTGACACAAGCTCCCTATAGATAAGTGTTCATCATATTCATTTTCACTCAAACTTTCACTTTTTGAAATAAATATAATATCTTTTGCCAATGATCGAGAAAGCAAAGGAATGAGTCGAGCATCAACTTTAACCAATAATCTTGAACACAATTCCTTAAATTCAGACAACAGGGCACCAAACATCAATTCGTCACCTATGCCTTGTTCTGCCCAAACTAAAACACGCTTGTTTATATCGCCTGTCCACTTAGGTCGACTGGTTATCAGTGGCTTAGACGTAAAGTCTTCTTTTTTCCACCGCCACTCATACAAATCCCAACCTTCCTTATAGCGACCAATTGAAATCTTAAGCAGTGCTTTATTCCAATAGGGCTCAGCATAACTGGGGGCAAGAGCAATGGCAATATCATAACTTGCCAGTGCTTCATCTAGTCGGTAGAGATATTTCAAAACATTACCCCGATTAGAGTAGGCAGCGACATGATCGGATTTGAGCAAAATAGCACGATCATAACTCGCTAATGCATCATCTAGTCGCTTGAGGTCTTGCAGTGTAATCCCACGATTGCAGTAGGCTTCTGGATAATCAGGATTAGATGCAATAGCAAGATCATAATTAACCAGCGCTTCATCCAGTCGCTTCA
>CAMDMN010000285.1 GCA_945901965.1 Legionella genomosp. 1
TCATCCTGCCTATGATACTAAAGAGCAAGCTACCCGACATTATCCAGCAACAAACCGGACGAAAAGCTTTAATTTCAAATGTTCAGTTTCAACCATTTAAGCTAACTCTCAGCATGCAGGGAGTTCAGATTCAAGAGCCTAATGGCCAGCCATTCGTTGCCTTTGATAATTTTTATATCAAAATTGGGCTAGCCCAATCAATAAAGCAGGCGGCCCTGATTGTTGATGAAGTTATCCTAAAAAAGCCACTCGTTCGTATTGCTAGACAAAAAAATGGTCCATTCAATTTTCAGGGGTTACTAAAGCCGTCGGCGGAAAATAAAAGCTCAGCAGATCATCAAATATTTCCGGTAATTTTTACAAAAATAGCCTTATCAGAAGGAAAGTTAGATTGGGAGGATACCAGTTCTAATGTGCCAGTAAGAGAAGAGCTGAATCCAATCAATATAACTATTCAAAATCTGACAACCTATACAGATAAACAAGCTATTGTGGGTTTATCATTGACACTGAAATCGAGTGGGGAATTAGCTTGGCAAGGTAATTTAAAGTTAAATCCTTTGTCTTCGGAAGGACATATAAGCTTTATTAAGGCAAAGCTAATGACGTTGGCATCATTGGCTTCATTAGAATCAATGCCTTTTGAATTGGATGGTTCTGAGTTACTCGATGCTGATTACAAACTGAGTTATATTGAAAATGACTTGGAACTACAAATAAGTAAAGCTACAGTTGAAGTCCATGACTTACAGTTATTGGAAAAAAAACAGAAGAAAGCACTGCTAAAAATACCTGTTGTTGCATTAAAGGGCATTCAATTTGATCTTAAAAAGCAGATCGTAGGGATTGATTCTTTTTTGGTCAATGAACTCCAGTTTTCAGAAAAAAACGAGAAAGAAGCACTCGTAAAAATACCCGTAGTTAAATCCACCGGTATTCTTTTAGACCTTAAAAAACAAACCATAGGGATAGATTCTGTAACAGCTAATAACGGTAAATTAGAGGCTTGGTTAAATTCTGATGGTAATATAAATTATCAAGCAATGTTTTCTGATAGTAATACAGTTGCTAATTCGAATGCAGTAACGGTCAAAAATAATCAAGATGTCAAAAAAGCACAGTGGGCTGTCACAATAAAAAGTATTGCTGTAAATAATTTTGGTTTGGATTTCCAAGATAAAACAGTTAAAAAGCCCGTTACAGTCTCTCTTAATCCCATTAATTTTAAGCTTAATGATTATAGCAACAGTAGCGGAGCTAAGTTACCCGTTGATCTTCTTGTCGGGATTAATAACAAGGGTTCAATGAAGTTGAGTGGCAATACCGTTATCGAGCCTTTTTCGACTCGCCTAAAGATTAAAATTGAAAATATTGATTTGGAGAATTACCAACCGTACTACGACAAATGGGTACGCTTGGATGTTATTGATGGGGCTTTAAATATTGATGGTGACTTGTCTGTCGCCAAGCTGGAGCAGGATAAGCCGGATGTTCAGTTTAAGGGCAATATTGGCATTGATAATTTATTAACACGCGATCAAAAACGCAACAAAGATTTTGTAAAGTGGGATAAGTTGACTTTAACTGATTTGGCTATTGATAGATTAGCAAATAGTTATACAGCCACTACGTTACTTATTAACAGACCTTATGCTAGGGTCACTATCAGAAAAGATAAGAGCATTAATTTTAATGATATTGTCATTGGGGACAAAACTGAGTCAGCAAAATCCATACAAGAAAAGCACGATACTAAAAAACAAGCAGATAAAGATAAGCCTTTTTTTAAGTTAAATAACATTCAAATAGTTGATGGGGCCTCTGATTTTTCCGATCTTTCTCTAATTTTACCTTTCGCTGCGCAAATTAAAAGTTTGGATGGTGGCTTGACAGGCATTTCTTCGGAGAAGAAATCAAAAATTAAAGTCTCTATGCAGGGCAATGCTTATGATTTGGCGCCGGTCGATATTAAAGGCGAAATCAGTCCTATGCAAGGTATTTATCACATAGACATTAATTTTAAAGGGATGCCGATGCCATTAGTTTCACCTTATATGGTCCAGTTTGCCGGCTATAAAGTTGAAAAAGGCAAGATGACCTTAGGGCTTCAATATAATATTGTTAACAGAGAGTTGATAGCATCAAATAACCTGCTTATTGATCAATTTGAATTAGGTGACAAAGTAGAAAATCCTAATGCCGTTTCTTTGCCGCTTAAATTGGCGGTTGCCTTATTAAAAGACGCCAATGGCAAAATAAAAATAGACGTACCCATTACTGGTAGTTTGGATGATCCAAAATTTAGCCTTAGTGCCATTGTCACTGACGCCTTGTTTAATGTTTTAAGCAAAGTGGTAACTGCTCCTTTTCGGGCATTGGGTTCATTGTTTGGCAGTGAAAAAGAAATGAGTACGGTTAGTTTTAGTGCGGGAAGTTCAGCATTAAATAAACAGCAGCAGAAAAAATTGAATAGTTTGGCGGATGAGTTGAATAAACGGCCAGCTTTAAACTTAGATATTAAAGGTGCGGCTTTTCAGGAGCAAGATTGGCCCGTCATACGAGGAGATGCTCTTTATGATCAACTTAAAAAACGCAGGGCAATTGAACTAAATAAGGGCGCAGATAAAAAAATACGTGAGGAATATGTAGAGCTTTCTGATGAAGACTATAAGCGCCTTCTAGCAGATTTGTTTATCGAAAAATTTCCTTTATTGGCAGAAAAATCATTTTTGGGCACGCCAAAATTAATGAATCCAAGTGCAGGCGATTTCTATGAAATTGCCAAACAAAAACTATTTACCGTTATTAAGGTACAACCACAACGACTAAAAGTGTTGGCTGTAGCTAGGGCACAAGCGATAGCAAATTATATGGTTCAAAAGGGTGGAATACCAGCTGAAAAAATATTCATTCTTGATACCGTTCTTGATCCGGCAAGAGACAATAAAGAGATAAGCAGTTATTTATCACTAAATGCAAATTAAGCCGCTTTTAGTGATAAACAAAATGAATCTAGGATGGGTAAGCAGTTTACCCATCCTACGATAAAACTGTTTAGCGGGTAATGACTTCAGTGCCTTTTCCAACCAACACTACATCAGCAGCACGCATGGCGAAAAGACCGTTG
>CAMDMN010000286.1 GCA_945901965.1 Legionella genomosp. 1
AATATCAACTCAGAGCAAACCAATTGGCAAAAGGCAAGACGCGACCCCATTATTCCGCCATTATTCGCGACCCCATTATTCGACCCCATTATTCCGTTGTCCGAAAAAGTGGTGGCATTATACACTTATTCTATTTATTTTTATAAACATCAAAATTAAACTCTAGGAAGTATTTTTTGCCAAAAAAAATTTTCTTTTCTAGTTTAAGATCGTTATCTTAATTGGGTGTATGCAATTTTTTGACTATGTCAATGTTTTGAGGATGGATATTTAAAAATGATGCTTAAAGAGTAGGGCTGTTATCCGCTATTAATGTTTCCCCCAAACTGTTTAATTATGATTTGGTTGTTTGCAGGAACTGCTTAATATGTTATTTGGATCTTCATTAAATAATTCCAACGTTTGGGAAAAAATAGCACCATCGATTTTTTTCATCATTAATTTCACTAAGAATCTATTAATAAAACTCATTTCTTTTAAGTACTTGCTGTTATCTTTGATAATAATGATCAAAAATACACTTTTAAATTTTTTTAAATGAATACTTTCAATATCACTCCAGGGTATACATTGATTATAGGTCCCTGTGGATTCCAGGCCTTCATCACTTATCTTTATATATGGCATTCTATATTGCCCAAAATATGCATAAATAGTAGGAGTTCCAAAAAAAATAACCATGATGCTACTTATAATAATTCCTGGAACATTTTGGGATAACATTGAAAAAGCAAAGGCCGCAATCATAAAAATGAACGCACGAAGTGAAATTTTTTTTAATGAATTTAATTTTTTTTTGTCACATTCATAAATAATGGCTTCCATATTATGTTTCCTAAGAATTTTAATGTCTTAAATTTAGTATAGTCTATTTATAATAAGATGTGACAGATTCATGGAGTTACGACATTTTAAGCATATTTTGTCGCATTTATGGCGGCACATTTTGGGTGCTTTCTCACAAAATTATGGAGGAATATCTGGGCATATTAAATTGTCGATTGGTTGGTAGAAAACTGATATAAAAGTATCTTATATAATATTTTATTCAGAATAAACAAATAGTTACATTTAGTTGATTATTTAAATTGTTGATAAGGTGGCGGGACAAATCGCGGCAAAAATCCTTTAAAAATCAATAGGTTGGTGGGGCGGCGTCCATAACATTTGATATCTAATTGATTGATAATAAATAATTATTTAAATGTGATTTTTAAAAAAGCCCCCAAATAGGCCCCGCTTTATCGAGTGTTACCTTGGGAATTGAACCCAATTCCGCCACATACTTTGTAAAACCATCTGCTCTTACGACATTCTCATGACAAATCTTGTGACATAATTGCGACACATCTTGCGACATTCTTATGACATATTGTAAGATAGAGGTAACAAGGAGTCATTTTAATGTTTAAACCAAAATTTACAATCACCAATTCAATTGCAAATACACTAACAACAATAGAGCGAGCCCGCGGATTTTTAGAAGCTGCTACTCTTTCGGATGAGTGGGTCGCTAAGATGCAAAATAAAGCCTTAATTCTCGAGGCGCACCATACCACGCATATCGAAGGCACTCAGCTTACCTTAGAGCAATCAAAGCAATTATGGGCAGGGGAACACCTTGCAGCAGCTAATCCAGATGATACTAAAGAGCTATTAAACTACCGACAGGCATTTGATTTGGTAGCAGGCTACGTGGGTGAGGGCGAGCTTATTACCGAAGGGTTAATTAGAGAAATTCACAAGCGCCTTGTAGAGGGGGTAAGAGGGGATGCAGCAACTCCAGGTGACTATAGAAACATCCAAAATTATGTTGTGAATTCCAAAACAAAGGAAGTTATTTATACTCCACCAGCTGCATTCGAAGTACCCCAGCTAATGCGCGAATTAATCGACTGGATAAACCTTGAGGCTGAAATTCATCCCGTTTTAATGTCGGGTATCGCGCAATTTCAGCTGGTACATATTCATCCTTTTTTAGATGGAAATGGCAGAACAGCACGATTGTTATCAACGCTCTGTTTATACCAGAAAGGGTATGATTTCAAAAAGCTATTTACCATTAGTGAATATTACGACCGCAATAGAGCAGAGTATTATGAAGCGATTCAAAGCGTCCGTGAACAAAATATGGATATGACGAAATGGGTGGAATACTTTGTCTGTGGATTATCAATTCAATTACAAGAAGTGAAAAAAATCGGCAAACAGGCAATAGAACAAGACCTTTTGGCAAGACAGCATCATTTATCTGACAGACAAAAATTAGCAATCGAATATATTGCTAAACATGGTGGCATTACCATTCAACAGTTTGAAGCTATTTGTCCTGACGTGACGCGCAGAACCCTGCAACGCGAGCTGAAAGAACTAATCAATAAAAATATTTTATCCACTACAGGCGCCACAAGTAATTTGATTTATGAAATGCAAGTCAATAGTCAATCAGACTAACAGCTAAGGATGTTATTTATAATGAAACCAATTTTATTAGATCTACCGATGCCTATTATAACTCCACGGCTTCTTTTAAGGCCCCCTCAACCTGGAGATGGCATTGCGCTTAATGCAGCAGTTTCAGAGTCATATGATAATATACGTCACACCATGCCTTGGGCCAAAGAAAGACCATCGCTGGAGGAATCTGAAGAATTTGTCCGGCAGTCTGCTGCAAATTGGATTCTTAAAAAAGATGATGAACCTTATCTACCGCTATTAATTTTTTCTAAAAAAGACAATATTCTCATTGGCGCAACAGGCTATCATCACATTATATGGGAAGTGCCTTGTTTAGAAACGGGTTATTGGATTCGAACGCAATACTCAGGAAAAGGCTACATGACTGAAGCCGTAAATGCGATAACTCAGTATGCTATTAAGCAGCTTAAAATGAAACGCGTGGCAATAACCTGCGATATAGACAATGTTCGCAGCAAAAAAATTCCTCAGAGATTAGGATTTCAGCTTGAGGGCACTCTCAAAGCCAATAGACTAAAACCTTTAACTGATGAGGTTGGCGATACTGTAATTTTTGCGAGATATGATGTAAACAACTTACCAACTTTGACTGTATCTTGGGGAAAGAATGAATAAACCACTTGTTA
>CAMDMN010000287.1 GCA_945901965.1 Legionella genomosp. 1
ATCAAACTATAAAAAGGTAAAATAATCCCCATAAGCGTAATTGGTACATTCATGCTAGCAAGTAAGCTCGCACTTAAAAAGAAACACCCCATAGGAACACCAGCATTCCCAATAGCTGCAACGGTAGATACAATTACCCATAAGCCCATGGTTAGCAATGATATTTCAGCGCCATTGTTTTGCATTAGATAAATTACGGTTGCAAATATAAAAGCAGCACATCCATTCATGTTTATACTAGTACAAAGTGGCAGTACAAAGCGGCTAACTTCAGGTTTTACCTTTAGATTTTTCTCAACTGTATCCATAGTAACTGGTAATGTACCAACGGATGATTTAGAAAAGAAAGCAAGTGACAATGCCGGTAACATGCCTCTCATAGCTGCAAATGGTTTTATACCATTTAAACGTAGCCATATTGGTAAAACAATAAACCCTTGCACCAAATTAGCTAATACAATAATTAATAGATATTCCACAATCCCTTTTATAGAAGTACCATGGCGAAGCTCTACTACGGTTGAAGTAATAAAACCAAATAACCCAAGCGGAATAATAGTAATAATCCACCGCGTTATAACCATTAATAGCCCATGCGCACCTTTAAAAAAATGCGTTATTGTTTGGCGAGCTTCAACATCAGGAATAAAGCGAATCGCAACTCCTATGATAATTCCAAGGAAAAGCACAGATATAACTTGTTGCTGGATAAATGGAGAAAAAATTGTATCTGGAATTAATTTTGCAAGATATTGCAAATAGCTAAAATTTTCTGCATTTAGATCTTTAACTGCAGTTTTTGCCACATGAACCATGCTAGGTTGAATCACAATATATAATAATGCGCTAATACCTGCGGCTATTAATGTAGTACCAAGTGTATAGCACATCGTCCGTCGCCAAATAGACTTCATCGACCCATCTGAGCGATAATTTGAAAGAGTTACAATTATAGATAAGGCGATAATCGGCAAACTAATGCACTTAAAAATCCTAATGAAAACATCAGACACAAATAAACCAATAGCTTTAAGAAAAGCTATATCTGACATACCACTGAAAATACCTAATAAAATCATCACGGTGTACAACACCGGCGGACTTAACCAAAAATTCTTTCCTTTTGTCTCATGATGTGCGCACATAATAAAGCCCTTTTAAATATTTATATTAATTAAATAATAGAGAAAATATTGCAATGATTAGCAGCAACAACGGCAGAAGAACGAGGAAATAATAAAAAAACTTTTTCGATTAAAACTTAGCATTTAATAATCCTTTTTACTCACAAGTAGTATTATATTTGTACACTACGCCCTTATTTTACCATTTTAAATCGTTTAGTCAAGTTTTATTTAAGATCTTTTAATAAAAACATCTGTTACGCTACAATGTATAAAATGAAAGAGCTCCTATAAAAATCTTAGATATTCGCTTTTAGGAGATCATTAAAGTCTTAGTTTTCCTAAAGTCCTAAAGGTTTTAAATATACCGCCGCTCTTCAATCAAACTTTCATAGGGTATATGCAATCCTTTATGTAATTTAACAATTTGAGGCATGGTTAAACTTCTTTTTCTGTTGAGCACATCGCTCACTCGACTTTTCGGTCCCAAAAATAATTCCAAGTCCTTCCTGGACAAATTTTGCTGATCCATTAAAAACATAATTGCATCAACAGGATCAGATGGAGGCATGGGATGATGTTTAGATTCATACGTTTCAATTAGAACAAGTAAAATATCAAGCTCATCACCTTCGGTTGTATCCTGTTTGGATCCCCATAAAACTTCAATTTGCTGCAATGCTAGTTGATAATCATGTTCGTTATGAATAGGTTTAATCATTTTAGTTTACCTCCGCTGCATTTATACGGTCATATTCTTTATGTGTACCAATAAATTTTATAAACATAACCTGCCTAGGATAGTCAAAAGCACAAATAATCCGATAATCATTACCCTTAATATTAAAAACCACCCTGTCGTTGGCAATAAATGACACATTTCTTAACATGTCTTTAATATCCTGTGGTGTTTTCCATATTTGCTTTGAGCAAAAATGATACCATTCATTTAAATAAGTCTGTGATTTTTCGTTTCCTGGCGTTAGCCAGTAAGCTTTTAATCGACTTTTCGCAATTATTCTCATATATATATAGTCTATGTTACCATATTGGTAACGTCAAGTATTTTATTTTAAATATATCGCCAGCTAACACTACCGCCAGATATAATTTTTAGATCATCTAATAAACATTCCGAAAATTCTGATGATTTTGCCATGCGCAATTGTAATAGCTTTTGTTTTGGTAGCGCGGTTATAACAGAGATAAGCCAGTGATGACTACTAAATACATCGCTTCTGGATCTAATTTGTAAACAAGGATATATACCTAAATCTGCAATCAAATAATAGTAATTTTTTTTATTATAATTAATTAAACACCCATTATTTTGTAACAATAAAGATGCCAATATATTTGGATCTTGTTCACTGGTAATACACTTAAGCTTATTATTTGATTTAATTATCTGCTTAGCTATAGTCTCCAACTCATATAATTTTTCATGATTAGATATCAAATTATTACTAACTTTCAAATATAAAAATACCGCTTGCATAAGTGATAAAACGATTAAAGTTAAGATAATAATCATGGTAATCGTAATAGGTAATACCATACCGCGCTGCTTTGATATCATGGTATTCTAACCATCGTATCTATGGTTATAGATTTATCATTATCTAATGTTAAAACGACAGATAATAGTTTACGGCCATTTTTAATAATTAGATTTACAGTTAATTTTTTAACTATATCTGTTAGCTCTTCTGCATGATTGAAATAATAATTTAAAGTTTCTTGATTTGAAGTATAAAATTTTTCTTCAATCCATTCGCCTATATAAATAGAATCATGATAGATGAAGTTCAAAGGAGAAGTTAATGTTAATAATTGCAAATTACCTACGTGCTTTGCCGCTATAATAGATTTTACTTCAGCATGATAACAATCTGAGATTAAAATAAGGGTATTTGGATTTAATGCTGTGTTATCTGTGGTTAATATAAGTTCAGGGGCTTTTATTTCTTTAACCATA
>CAMDMN010000288.1 GCA_945901965.1 Legionella genomosp. 1
TTGGATCAGGGACTTTAACAGAGAGAACGGCGGTTAACCCTTCACGTGCATCATCACCAATGGTGGCTATTTTTGCTTTTTTAGCATAGCCTTCGTTTTCAATGTAGTTGTTCAATGTTCGGGTTAGGGCTGAACGAAAACCTGCTAAGTGCGTACCGCCATCACGTTGGGGAATATTATTGGTGAAGCAGTATAGGTTTTCTTGATAGGTATCATTCCATTGCATCGCTAGTTCAACCACAATATTGTCTTTTTCACCTATCATTGAAAAAACCGTGGGTGTAACGGGTGTTTTATTGCGATTTAAATGTTCAACGAAGGCTCTAATGCCGCCCTCATAACGAAATGTATCTTTTTTATCTGTTCGCTCATCAAGCAAATGGATACAAACACCGGAGTTTAGGAATGAGAGCTCACGTAATCGTCGCGTTAAGATATCATAATGAAATTCAATGTTGGTAAATGTATTCGCGCTGGGCTTAAACCATATTTGGGTACCTGTAGCCGGCGCATCGCCAGTAATTGCAAGCGGTGCATCCGGCACGCCGTGACGATAATGCTGCTCATGAACTTTGCCGTACCGATGAATAACCAAATGCAACTCTTCAGAGAGCGCATTAACGACAGAGACGCCCACGCCATGTAAACCACCAGAGACTTTATAAGAATTATCATCAAATTTACCGCCCGCATGCAGGATGGTTAAGATAACTTCAGCTGCTGAACGACCTTCTTCTTTATGAATATCAACAGGAATGCCGCGGCCATCATCTTTGACGGTAATAGATTCGTCGGCATGAATAATCACTGTAATTTCATGGCAGTGGCCAGCTAACGCTTCATCAATGGCATTATCAACTACCTCAAAGACCATATGATGCAATCCAGTGCCATCATCTGTATCGCCAATGTACATGCCAGGGCGTTTTCTTACTGCATCAAGGCCTTTTAAGACTTTGATATTGGTCGAGTCATAAACGGCTTCAATGTTAGTTGTGTCACTGTCTTTGGTATTAGCGCTCATGAGGTATCCTCGTAGCCATAATGGGGTGCTGAAAATAGCTAATGATTATAGCATCATTTGATTCCAGTTTATATGAAACAAAGCCAAGTCTTATTCCGTGGGTTAAGAAATTAATCGCATGCCTTTTTAGACGGTTGATTGTTGTGACAGCTATATTTAAAACTAATAATTAAAACCATTAAATCATAGATGAGATGTCGCTCAAAATACCTGGTAATGCAGGAGAGGTGCTTTAAATGGGTGCGTTAAGGCAGCATGCGTGTAGCGCGATGCAACACCAACAATCATAAATGCCAATCAATGGGCTCGCGACCATTGACCGCTAAGAATGCATTTGTTTTTGAAAAATGACGACAACCATAAAATCCTTGATGCACTGAAAAAGGAGACGGGTGGGCGGCAGTTAATATCAGGTGTTTTGGATCGGTAATTAAAGCGCCTTTGTTTTTTGCATGTGTGCCCCACAATAAAAAAACCAGTGGCTCTGAATAATCGTTTAATTGTCGAATGACATTATCTGTAAAAATAGTCCAGCCAATTTTTGCATGAGATTGAGGTTGGTTTTGTTCCACACTCAATGAGGTATTGAGCAATAAGACACCCTGCTGGGCCCATTTTTTTAAGCAGCCCTGGGTGGGAGTTGGCATGTTTAAATCACTTTTTAATTCTTGAAAAATATTTTTTAAGGAAGGCGGTAGCTTCACGCCTGGTTTTACAGAGAAAGAAAGGCCATGTGCTTGGCCAGGACCATGATAGGGATCTTGGCCTAAAATAACGACTTTAAGTTGTTCATAAGCGGTTTCTTGAAAGGCACTGAATAGTTCATCTTGTGCCGGGTAAATAATTTTTCCTGCATTTTTTTCTTTTGTGAGAAATTCAAGAATTGACTTAAAATAAGGCTGCGCTTTTTCATTGCCTAATATATCTGCCCAAGTGATTTTAGAATTCGACATAGGATGCTCATGGCCTGGTATGGACACGAGCCTAACACAGATAAAAAATGAAATAAATTATCAATATACCTGGTGTTAGTTTTTAATCATAAAACATTGGTGAATCCGTTTGTTGCGTTTGAAATCAATATCTATCGTTTCAGCACTGATGTCGCGTATGGTGTATTCTGTTGTGAGGTCAGGTGCTAATTTAAAGTGCCTGAGGTTCGTTGAGAAATATAACGTGCCGCCCGGCGATAATAAGCGCATGGCCGCATTAATAAGTAACGCATGATCGCGTTGGACATCTAATGTGTCACTCATTCGTTTTGAGTTGGAGAAACTGGGTGGATCTAAAAAAATAACATCAAAACGATCTTTCGTCGTCTTTAACCAGGTTAATGCATCATATTGAACAAATTGATGTTGGGATACATTAATTTGGTTGAGTCTAAAGTTATCTTCTGCCCAATTGAGATAGGTGTTTGATAAATCCACATTGGTGGTTAAAGCACCTGCCAACGCTGCGTGAACACTGGCCGTTGCTGTATAGCAAAAGCAATTGAGAAAGCGGGTATGGGGGGGTAATTCTGCAAATTTTAAACGCAATGGACGGTGATCTAAAAATAAACCGGTGTCTAAATAGTCATATAAATTGACTGTAAATTTAGCTCGTCCTTCTGTTACAACCATTGTTCGACCCATTTGGTCCATTTTTTGATATTGGTTTGTGCCCTTTTGCTGTTTGCGTTTTTTGATGACTAAATATTCAGGTGGAATGCCCAGGACCATAGGAACCACTTGATGTACATCAAGACTGCGACGCGCTACTTTTTCGGTGGCAATAATGGCTGGGGCTGCATATTCTTGCAAAACCACATGATCATTGTAGATATCAATGGCATAAGCATATTCAGGAAGATCCGCATCATATACGCGATAACAGCTGATTTGATGTCGTTTCGCCCATTTTTGCAGGTGAGCATGATTTTTTTGTAAGCGATTAACCAACATTTCTGCCGCAGGGGATACGCGAGTATCTTGACGATCTTTGAGTTGATTGGTTTCATCAATGGCGATGCAATACAATTTGCACTCCAGCGCGCCGTTGT
>CAMDMN010000289.1 GCA_945901965.1 Legionella genomosp. 1
TTCAGCTCCAGGCAGTGTAAGTCAAGTGCGAGAAGCCGCGGCGAGATTAGTAAGCTTTGCAAAATCAACGCAAACGGCAGTTTTTCTGGTAGGACACGTAACCAAAGATGGATCATTGGCGGGGCCGCGAGTATTAGAACATATGGTTGATTGTGTGCTTTACTTTGAAGGGCAGAGCGATAGTCGTTTTCGGGTTATTCGAGCTATTAAAAACCGGTTTGGTGCAGTAAATGAGCTTGGTGTTTTTGCCATGACAGATAAAGGGTTAAAAGAGGTTGCAAATCCTTCGGCAATATTTTTATCACGCCAGCCTGAGCCCACACCTGGATCAGCTGTAATGGTTACCTGGGAGGGAACGAGACCTATGCTTGTTGAAGTGCAAGCATTAGTAGATGAGGCGCATGGCCAGCAAGCAAAGCGAGTTACTGCAGGTCTTGAGCATAATCGTCTAGCTATTTTACTTGCAGTCTTGCATCGTCATGGCGGAATTGCTACTTATGATCAAGATGTTTTTATAAACGTTGTGGGCGGGGTAAAAGTTACAGAAACTGGTAGTGATTTAGCTTTGCTTGCAGCGGTTGTTTCTAGTTTACGCTCTAGAGTTTTTGCTAATGATACTATTATTTTTGGTGAGATTGGTTTAGCTGGTGAAATAAGACCAGTACAATCAGGCCAAGAACGCTTAAAGGAAGCCGCAAAGCATGGGTTTAAACGTGCAATCGTGCCACATGCAAATGCAGGTAAACAAGATTTAGGTATAGAGGTTATTGCGGTTAAACATTTGCAAGAGGTGTTGTCGTATTTATGATCCACGCCCGACTTTTTTAAATTACATTGAAAAAAAGTCAAGACTATTTTAAAATACAGTTTAAAATAGTCGGGAAAATATTGTAAAGGGCACCAAATGAAGCGTATTCAAGATGAGTTGATTCTTAAAGATCTATCAAAAAAAATGGTTTTTTTGTCGGGTCCTCGTCAAGTAGGTAAAACTTTTCTATCTAAGCAAATTGCAAAGCAATATCAAAACTCTATTTATCTTAATTATGACAACTTAGAAGATAGAAGAATAATTAAAGAACAGGCATGGCTGCCAACCACCGATCTTTTAGTGCTTGATGAGTTGCATAAAATGCCTGAATGGAAAAATTATTTGAAAGGATTATATGATACTAAGCCTGCTAAACTCCATTTATTAATTACTGGCAGTGCGCGTCTTGAAATATTTGATAGAGTAGGAGATTCCTTAGCTGGGCGTTACTTTTTGCATCGATTATTACCCTTATCTCCTTCAGAACTTAGGCAATTAAATAAACCAATTGATATGGAGGCGTTGCTGATAAGAGGAGGTTTTCCAGAGCCTTATTTAGCAACGAGCTTAATTGACGCTGATCGTTGGCGAATGCAATATAGCAATAGCATGTTATCTACAGATGTATTTGATTTTGATGTTGTGCAAAATATTCGTGCTATGAAGACTATTTTTGAGATTATCAGGCTTAATGTTGGTTCACCGATTTCATATCAATCATTAGCTAGAGACGCAGGTGTTTCTCATGGTACTGTAAAAAAATATATTGAAATACTTGAGGCATTATATATTGTTTTTCGCGTTATACCTTATTCAAATAATATCGCGCGTAGCCTATTAAAAGAGCCGAAACTTTATTTTTTTGATACAGGGCTTGTGAATGGAGATGAGGGTGCTCATTTAGAGAATATGGTAGCTGTGAGTTTATTAAAGCACACTTATGCACGGGTTGATTATCAAGCTGAGCAAGTTTCATTGCATTATCTTAGAACAAAAGATGGCCTGGAAGTTGATTTTGCCTTAGTAAAGGATGATAAAATAGAACAAATTATAGAAGTAAAAACATCAACCCAAACTGTTAGCAAGGCTTTGTATGCTTTTCATCATAAATATCAATTACCTGCTGTGCAACTTGTTTATCACTTAAGAACTGAGCGATTGGTAGATAGCATTAGAGTTATGCAGGTAGAAAATTTTTTAGCAAATTTATTTATTTAGGGTAAAGTCGTGTCTTGATGTAGCTAAGCTTTTAATGACGAAAGAAGATCATTACCCCAGTGACGTCGTTTAATAAGATGAAAACAAGACAGGGCAAAAATTGATATATAAAGGTTTTAATTTTTGCTCAGTATGATAAAATTTTATTTTTTAATCTATGAGATAATAAATATGAACAATGAACAATTATTGAAGTTAGTTAATAGTTACCTTTTTTATGCTTTTTGGAGAAATATTTTTAGTTTTGGTTTTATACCTGCAAATCCAGTCATTCGAAATCTTTATACTTATTTGAATGAGATCCCCAGAAGTAAATTAAATGAAGAGTTTGTTGCTTCATCGTTTTATAATACTTTGTCACAAACTAACAGAACTTTAATTCAAGATATTTCAACAAGGAGAAGTGGGAGTATATTATCTATTATTCGTATGGCGTTAGGTTTAGAGTCGGCCAATTCTCGAGTTGAAAAACTAGAAACAGCTAATAATGAATTTACAAGAACTATATCTGGTTTAGCGGCTAAAATAGCTGGATTAGAGACTGAAGTAGAATCATTACGGTGTAAAATAGCAGGCGCTGAAGATAATTCTGCATCATGGCAGGTTAGATTAGATGAACAGTTAAGTACTATAAGCAATTTGGAGTTTGAGCTTTCTCAAGCTAGAAGTGTAGATTTTAATGAATCTAAAACAGAAGTTCTTCGAAACTGTTTTCCTCGATTTACACCTTTTATTACCGCTCCATCACCGCTGATTGCAGCGCGTGAAAAAATGTATTCGCGCTTAGTGCATAAGGATTTATCTTCCATTGCAGATGCAATGGATAGTCAGCATGAGTTAGACTCAATTTTACATGATACAACTGAAACGCAAAATGCTGCAGCACCGCAGGAAATAATAAGACCACTTTTTGGTAGAGTATGACATTAGTAAAGTAGTAAAGTAGCCCGGTTGCCATTAAGTAAAGTAGCCTGGTTAGCAGCAACCGGGATTAGATTGTAATCCCGGTT
>CAMDMN010000290.1 GCA_945901965.1 Legionella genomosp. 1
CATAGATAAAATAAATGGCAAAATCAAGTTTTGCTCCATGTTTATACAATAAATGCTTTAATGGATCTTGACCGCGCAAAACAGGATATACCAAAACAGCTAACCCAGCACGAGTATAGGCGTTGGGATTAGCGCCATTTTCAAGTAATAATTCTGCGAGTTCTAAATCATTATTATCAACTGCCCAATGCAGAGCTGTGCGCCCCGTCACATCAGGCTTATTAATATCTACTTTACGTTGAAGTAAACTCTTTGCTATATTGCTTTGACGAGTAATAGCTGTTTCTATTAATGGCGTAAAACCATACTCATCAATATCATCTAACGAATCACCTTCGCGTACATAAAGATCGAAATCAGGAATGCGACGATTGATAATATCATTAGCGATAGTCATTTAAGGTCCATGTGGCTTAGGGGCTGTTGAGAATTTTGGCATATTGCCCAGGCGAAGTTGTTTTTCCATTTCTTGCTCACGCTTTTCATTATCATACTCACGACGCGCCTCAGTATTTAATGGTGGCTCTGGATTTAAGTTTGGATCAACCCCATCAAATCGCTGATTATCAAGCTCTGGATGTTGTAAAATACTATTTTGTAAATCCCCTTCCGGAGCCATTTTTTCCTCATTTTCTTGATGTTCTCGCGCATGAACCTTAGTAAATTTCGCATGACCCTTTTGCTCAGCCAACCGCCTATCTCTATCCATGCGAACAGTTTCTTCACCTAAATAGGAGCCCTCTGAGCCAGCATTAGATGGAAACCTACGCCCAGGTAATCTACCATTTTTCGTTTTAATTTTATCGTTCATATCTATATTATAAGTTATAAATAGTTACTCTGCAGGATTTCTGCTATTTGTATTGCATTTGTTGCAGCCCCTTTTCGGATATTATCAGCTACAACCCATAAGTTAAGCGCACATGGATGTGAAATATCTTGCCTTATTCGCCCTACAAAAACTTCATCGTGCCCGGCTGCATTGCCAAAAGCAGTTGGATATTTTAACTTATTAGGATCATCAATAACCTTTACTCCAGGAGCTTTTTGTAAAAGTTTACGGGCATCATCAGCGGTCAACGGCGATTTTAATTCTAAATTTATTGCTTCAGAATGGCCATAAAGCACCGGCACTCTTACAGCAGTAGGATTTATCATAATACTATCATCTTCTAAAATCTTACGTGTTTCCCAAACCATTTTCATTTCTTCACGCGTATAACCATTATCTTCAAATTCATCGATATGAGGGATAGCATTAAAAGCAATTTGTTGTGGATAAACAACGGGTTTTATAGTGCGTCCATTCAATAACTCACCAACTTGATTAATCAATTCAGTAATAGCCTTTTTGCCTGTACCTGAAACTGATTGATAAGTTGCAACATTAATACGAGAGTTACCAACAGCATCATATATAGGTTTAAGTGCTACTAACATTTGAATAGTTGAACAATTAGGATTAGCGATGATCCCACGCTTAGTATATTGCGCTATTGCCAAAGGATTAACTTCAGGCACTACCAATGGAATATCATTATCATAACGAAAACAAGATGTATTATCGATTACTATAGCACCAGCAGCAACAGCAATAGGTGCATATTGTTTTGATACAGAACCACCTGCTGAGAAAAGAGCAATGTCTACTTGACTAAAATCAAAGGTAGCTAAATCTTCTACATTTAAATTTTTATTCTTAAATAGAACGGTTTTGCCAACCGAACGCGCACTAGCCAATGGATATAGTTTCCCCACAGGAAATTTCCGCTCTTGTAATAAAGACAAAATCGTCTCACCTACAGCCCCTGTTACCCCTACTATAGCTACATTTACTAATCTATTCATATTTTATAACCTCACTGACAAATTCTGGGCTTTATGCCTTAAATAATGATCCATTAATACTAGTGCCATCATTGCCTCAGCAATAGGAACAGCTCTTATCCCAACACAAGGATCATGTCGTCCTTTAGTAACAATTGTTGCGTCATCACCTTTGGTATTAATTGTCTTACCTTTGGTGGTAATGCTCGATGTAGGCTTTACAGCTAGACTTAAAATTATATCTTGACCTGTCGAAATCCCGCCTAATGTGCCACCGGCATGATTAGATAAAAATCCTTTGGATGATATCTCATCACGATGCTCACTACCACGTTCTCTAACTACATTAAATCCAGAGCCAATCTCAACACCTTTCACTGCATTTATAGACATCATGGCATGGGCTAAAGTTGCATCAAGTTTATCAAAAACTGGATCACCTAAACCAATAGGTACACCGCGCGCTAAAACTCCAACTCGAGCTCCAATAGAGTCACCTTCTCGACGTAATGTTTCTATATAATTAGCGAGCTTTTCACTTTGATGCTTATTAGGACAAAAAAATGGATTATTATTAATCTCATTTTGATCTTCAAAATCGACAACTATAGAACCCATCTCTTGCAAATAGCCAATTATATCTATATTAAGTTCACGTTTTAAATAAATTCGCGCAATAGCTCCAGCTGCAACCCGAGCTGCTGTTTCACGGGCAGAAGAGCGCCCGCCTCCACAATAGTCCCTATGCCCATATTTATGATGATAGGTAAAATCTGCGTGTCCTGGACGAAATAAATCCTTAATATCTTTATAATCAGATGAACGTTGATCATTATTCTTAATCAATAAGGCAATGGGTGCGCCGGTTGTTTTACCTTCAAATACACCAGATAAAATTTCAACCTGATCATCTTCTCGCCGTTGGCTCGTATATTTTGATTGGCCAGGTTTACGTTTATCTAAAAATGGTTGGATATCTTTTGCTTCAAGCTCTATTAACGGAGGACAACCATCAACAATACAGCCAATTGACGGCCCATGACTCTCGCCAAAAGTAGTAACGGTAAATAATTTACCAAATGTATTTCCACTCATAGATTCTCCGAACTACCTTCGTACCGCGGCTTGTCATTACCCATAAGTCACAAATCCGTGTAGCCTTGATGCAGCCATATTATTACCCACAAGTCTGCAGATCCTT